>RFHO01000516.1 GCA_003696385.1 Planctomycetota bacterium
GGCGATTCCTATGCAATGCCGAACGACGACGGCGGGGGCATCGCACCCAAGCATATCGACCTGCCCGGTCTGCGATTGGGCGAAGCGATCGAACTGGGGCTGATCCACAGCCGGGAGTACCAGACCGCCATCGAAGACCTGTATCTGGCCGCATTGGCTTTGACCTTCGAGCGGTTCCGTTTCTACGTCCGCTACCTCGGCGTGGCCAATCGCGAACCTTCCGGTGACGCAGCCGTGGCGCATACGCCCGGCGGCGATTCGCAATTCAGCATGAACCTGCGGGGTGGCGTCCGCAACCTTCTGCCCAGCGGTGCCCAGTGGGCGATCGAGCTGGCCAACAACACACTGTGGGTTTTCACCGCGGGCCAGTCGTCCACGGCCAGCCTTCTCTCCTTTTCGCTCACTCAGCCGCTTCTCCGGAACGCCGGCCGCAAAGTCACCCTGGAAAACCTCACGCAGGCCGAGCGCGACGTGCTGTATGCCGCCCGCACGCTGGCCCGGTTTCGCAAGGAGTTTTTCGTCGAGCTGGTCGGGGGGCGTAGCGGACCGGGATTCCTCGGCCTGTTGGAACTTCGCCAGACCGTCCTGAACCAGCGCAACAACGTGGACCAGCTCGTCGAACAGGCCGAACTGCAACGCGCCCTGGCCTCGCAGATCCCCTCCAGAATCGTCGAACCGCTGGAAAAACTGCCCCCCGGCCTGCAGATCCCGCCGGATCTCCCACTGCGATTCGACGCCGAAAACCGACAGCTCGTCTGGTCCGGGCCGATGTCGGAACAGCAGGCAGAACGGCTTCGCGGACTGAGCGACGACAGCGCCTTTCGCGACGCCATCGCCGCAATCATCAACCGGGCGCGGGGCGAAGTCGTCACACTCAGCGTCGCCCAGCTCGAATCCAACCTGGCCGCCTCACGCAACGCTCTCCGCACCGCACAACGGCAGTTTCAGGACGCGCTGGACCGCTACAAGCTCCAGCTCGGATTGCCCCCCGACATCGAAATCACCATCGACGAATCACTGTTGGAACCTTTCCGCCTGATCGATCCACGCCTGCGACGCGTCGAATTGCAGTTGAAGGACTTCGTCGAACGCTGGTCCGTGCTGCAGCGCGAGCCGCCGACGGCCGATCGCGTCACCGCCGTCGGCAACGAGCTGTTGCAGCTGGTCGCGCAACTGGAGCACGACGGGATCGCACTGCTCGAAGAGGATTTTGCGAATCTCGAACACATCCTCGGCTTGCGGTCGCCCGCCGAAGCCGCTCAGCCGCCCCGTCGCCGGACCTTCGAATCCGAGGCCGAACGGCAGCGGGTCCTGAACGACCTGACCAAGGACCGCCGGATGTTTGAAACGCTCCGAACCGAACTCGGCGCCGCGCGTCGCCGCCTGCGATCCGTACTGCAGTCAGCGCAGATGCCCAACCTTCCCGCCGCCCGTCTCCAGTCGTTGGCGGGGGAACTCGGAACTCTCCGCGAGCAGTTTCACAAAATCGCTCAGGGATTGCAGGTCGTGCAGATCGGCGTCCGCGTGGAACAGATCACGCTCGAACCGGTCCAGTTGACCAGCGAAAAAGTGGTCCAACTGGCTCTGGAAAACCGCCTCGACCTGATGAACCAGCGGGCGATGGTCATGGACGCCCGCCGAAAGATCGAGCTGGCGGCCAACGAACTGAAAGCCATTCTCGACATCCAGGTCGAAGGCGACATCGGCACGCCCAGTGGCGTCGAACCGTTCGATTTTCGCGGCTCCAGCAGCAACTTCCGGGCCGGTCTGGCGTTCGACGCACCACTCGACAAAGTGTTTCAGCGCAATGCGTACCGAGCGGCTTTGATCGACTATCAGCGAGCCCGCCGTGCCTACATGGCCTTCGAAGACCAGATCAAACTTCAGGTCCGTCAGGAGTTCCGCTCGCTGTTGATCGCCCGACGCAACTTCGAAAACGCCCGCCAGGCCGTCCGCATCGCCGCCCTGCAGCTCGACTCCGCCGTCGAACAGGCCACCGCCCCCGTGCAGACCGGTGGGCAGAATCAGGGACTCAACCTGCTGAACGCCCTCCGCGACGTCCTCAACGCCCAGAACGACCTGATCCGATTCTGGGTCCGCTACGAACAGGCCCGATTGAATCTGTTCCGCGACATGGGACTGATGGAAATCGACGAAGAAGGTGTCTGGACCGACCCGTTCTACCAGCAGCAAACGGCCCGGCGCCGCTGGTCCACCGAACCCGGAATGCAGAATCCCGGTTCGACCGGGCCCCATCAGACGCCGGCCGTCCAGCGCGCATCCACTCGGAAGCAGGACCGCCCGATCACCATGACGCACAACTCGGGCCCCCGGCCCCATGGAACCGCGATCGCAGAAGCACGTCGTGAGCTTGCATCGTCCGGCGTGCGTTCCGAAACCGTCCGGCTCACCGGCAGCGATCACGCGATCGGCACCACGGAGGCCTCGGCAAGCGGAAATGGCGCTGGCGGATATGATCCCCTCGTGTTCCGACGCGGTCATTCCGTCGCAACCCGGCGGGCCGCGGCGCGGGGGGCCGACGTGCTTCCGGGACGTTGCGGACGGTCCGGTGCGTGTCGCGCCGCGGCCCGCCGGGTTGCGACGGAATGAC
>RFHO01000092.1 GCA_003696385.1 Planctomycetota bacterium
GGATCGTGGCGGCCAGACGATCCGGCCAGCGGCTTCCCAACGATACCAGTGCCGCTGCGGTGGGAATGCAGGGAAACGGGCGGACCGTGGTGGGCCACCACAGCGGCCAGCTCGCCGCCATCTGCAGCAGCAACCCACCGAGGATCACGACGAGGACATACCGCTGCCGTTGCGCCGCGGCGGAACGGGACGGCGCCCCGTCGTTCGCAGCCGACAGACGACCGCCCTCGGAGCGACCGGCGAACGCGAGCGGGGTGCCGCGGGTGGCCTCGTCCGGAGGGGCATTGTCGTGCATGGGATTTCGTCCCGTGTTGGGCATGCATCGCCATTCGGGCATGGTAGCTCGAAGCGGCGGTCTGCGGGGGGCGTCCGGTGCGGGAAGGAGCACGCGTCCCGCTCGAGCGATGATCGGGGCTCGGCCACGAGGCCGGACGCGGTCCGCGGCGGTGGTTCGGATGTGCCGGATCGTCCGGGGAGGCACCACAGACGCTTGCCGGAACGGCACGGGGCGTCCAGATGGCGGCTCCTACAGCTCCTTACGGATTGCAGCCGAAGGCCCGATCCTGCCGATTGTGACGGTTGTGGAACGGATGGTGAACTTGACGAATCGGCCGGCGGCCGGCAAAAAAATGTTTGCCACTGAGCATTTCCGGTTGAATGTTCGTTTCGGATTTCGTCATAATCGTGCCACGATCCTTGGGCGGCGACGCATTGTGCCGCGTTCCGGGTGTTCCTCGTCACGATTCGTCCATTCGTCTCGCGCAAGTCTCGAAACGCGACGCGGCGTCGGCACGTAGCAGCCCAGGGAACCAGCTCTGTACAGGTGGTTGTTCTCGTCTCGGTTCTGTGGCTCAGTTTCAATGAGGAGGTGCGGTATGGTTGCATCGAAACGTTCCGGGGGTGCACGCGCGAAGCGAGGCTTCACGCTGATCGAGCTGCTGGTGGTGATCGCCATCATTGCCATCTTGATCGCGTTGTTGCTTCCTGCAGTGCAGCAGGCTCGTGAGGCGGCCCGACGCTCCGCGTGCAAGAACAATCTGAAGCAGTTGGGATTGGCTTTGCACAACTACCACGACACGTACAAGGGCTTCCCGCCGATGCGTGGTGGCACGATCACCAACATCGCCAGCGTGAACGGCGACATGGCGGGCGAGGATCTCAGCGGTATCGTCTTCATGCTGCCGTTCCTGGACATGGCTCCGCTGTGGGACCAGATCTCACAGGCTCCGGACCAAGGCGGGGACCCGGACGGTGGTAACGCCAGCACCACCGGACAATTCCTGTTCACCACGAACGTGGGCGGCGAAATTGAAGTGCTGCTCTGTCCGTCCAGCGCCGTTCCGGACATGGTCAACAGCAGTCCGCACCGCAGCTACTGCTTCAGCGTCGGTGACACGATCGCCGTGGACACGCAGACCGGTACGCTGGGCAACGACCTGGCTCCGTCGACGCGCGGCGTGTTCGGTTTCCGCAAGTCGGTGCGGATCCGGGACATCATCGACGGCACCAGCAATACCATCGCAATGGCCGAACGCGATCTGGGGAACCCGGGCAAGCCGATCGACATTATCGGCCAGGCGGTCAGTGACGCGGCTCCGACGGCGGGCACGGCTTACAGTCCCGCCACCTGCGCGGCGACCGAAGACCCGGCGCAGCCGGGCCAGTACCTGGCGGGCTCGACGCTGTTGGCCCCGGGTGCTCGGATGGGCGACTTCTGGGCCGATGGCCGGCCGTTCTACTCGGCGGTCGTGATTGCCCTGCCGCCCAACAGCCCGTCCTGCGGCACTCAGAACGGTCCGTCGGTCATCTCCGTCAGCAGTCGTCACCAGGGTGGTGCCCACGCTCTGATGGCGGACGGTGCGGTTCGCTTCATCAGCGAAAACATCAACACCGGCAACCTGACGGCCACGGAAGTCGGCCAGGTGGGCGGCATCAGCCCCTATGGTGTCTGGGGCGCTCTGGGCACCAAGAGCGGGGGTGAGAGCATCAGCGAGTTCTGATCACCGACCGTTCGGGCGACGGGCCTCGCCGGCCTGATCGCAGATCGAATCGCGACCCATCCGGTTTCGGCCGGGTGGGTTTTTCTTTTTGTGCCATGGGCGCCGTGGCCAGTCGTGCAGGTTCGCAGCGGTGGCGGCGGTTCCCGGTCAGTCGGGGAACTCGAATCCTCGCGATGCCACGGATCACGTGAGCAACGGGGGCTGTCGCGTTGTTGGTGTTCGGGCGGGCCGCGCGGCGTTCAGAGTCGATGCGACCGGACGCTGGTTTGGGAGAATCCCCCGACGCTCGGCGGCAACATCGCGGCGAAGTGACCGTCCGCGAAGTAAGCTGGCGGGAAGCCGATGCAGGCTTTGCAAAGCGGCGGTCCCACCGCGTCGGCAGTGCATGCCGGCGCACTTTGAACCCTGCCAAGAGGGAATCGACCGAGATGAACGACGACGTTCCCTTTCGATTCGCCGACGGCGTCGCCGGCGCGCCTGCCGTTTCTACGGACCGGATCACGACGGTGCAGCGGCCCGGGGATGTCGCCACACCGGGCGCTCCGTCGCCACCGATCGAACTGATGCGGCGGCAACAGTTCGATCCGCTGGAGATCGGTCTGCGGTACCGTGTGTGGATCGGGCTGGCCATCCTGGCGGGGCTGCTGCTGGGAGGTCTGGCTTACTGGAAGTTCGGGCCCACGTACGACGCGAAGGCCCAGATCCTGGTTTCGCGCAAGGCGTCCATCCATCTGAAGTCCGACGATCTGCGGACGTATGGGGAACGGAGCGAACACGTCGCCTTGATCATGAGCCCGATGATCGTTCGCAAGGCGGTGGCGCTGCGGCGGCTGGACCGCCTTCCCTCCCTGGCGACGAAGAAGGACCCGGTGGCGGCGATCATCACCGAACTGAAAGCCAAACGGGTGGCGGGAACGGACCAGTCGTTCCTCAACATCATCGAACTGACCTATTCAAACCGCTACGCGCAGGATGCCGTCGCGGTGCTGGATGCCATTGTGGCCGCCTATTCGCAGTACCTGCAGGAGAGTCAAAAGGAACACACCAACGAGCTGCTGACGCTGATTCACACGGCGACCGTGGACCTGCGCAAGCAGTTGGAAGCCAAACAGCAGGAGTATCTGCGGTTCCGCGCCGAGGCGCCGTTTCTGTGGCGTCGGCCCACGGTGGCCGACGAGTCCTCGCAGGACGTGATCAGCGTGCACATCGACGAGGTCCAGAAGATCCAGCAGGCCCTCAGCGGCGTGACCGTGGAACAGACGGTCGTCCGATCGAAGATCCGCGCACTGGAAGAAGCGATCGCCTCCGGCCGGTCACCACGGGAGCTGACGGCGCTGGTGAAGCTGTTCCTGTACTCGGAAGGTCACAAGAACGCTGCCGAAGCTTTCGCGGCACCCGCCGATGCGCCGGATGTGGTGCGCACACAGCTCGTGCCGCTGTATCTGGAAGAACAACGTCTGCTGTCGGAGTTCGGCGAAGACCACCCGGACGTGATCGCCGTTCGACAACGGATGGAGGCGTTGCGACGGCTGGCACGCCGGACTGCTGCGGATGACAGCTTGGACCGACTCGACACTGGGGATTCGAGTCTGGTGGACGTGTATCTGGCCGGCCTCCGCGAACAGGACGCCGAGCTGACCCATCGCCGCCAGCAACTGGAGAAGCTCTACGAAGAGAAACTCCGCGTGGCGAAGCAGTTCGCCCACATTCTGGAACAGGACCAGGCGTACCGGGACCAGATTCAGAGCATCAAGTCGACGCTGGACGTGGTGATCAGCCGGATGCAGGAGATCGAGCTGATCAAGGACAACCGCGGCTACGCGCTGCGGACGGTGGCCGAGCCGAAGGCCGAAGTGTCGATCAAGCGTCCGCTGAAGTTCCTGGGTGCCGGATTGTTCGGCTCGCTGGTCGCTGTCACGGCAATGATCTATCTGCGGGAGGTGCGTTCGCGGTCACTGCGATCGCTGGAGGAACTCCGCAACGCGTTGGCAGTGCCGGTATTGGGCGGGATCCCGGAATTCACCGCAACGGAACACGGCCCACCGACCGCGAGGAAGTGTGCCCAGTGGTATCGCCTGTACCCACGTTCGGGCGAAGCCGAAGCGTTCCGGGTCGTGCGCACGCGGCTGCTGGTCTCGCTGCACGACGAGCACCATCGCGTACTGCAGATCACCAGCCCCGAGCCGAATGACGGAAAAACCACCGTGGCCTGCAATCTGGCCTTGGCGGTGGCACAATCCGGAAAACGCGTATTGCTTCTGGACGCCGATCTGCGACGTCCGAGCATCCACAAGGCACTCGGTTTGCGACAGGACATCGGCGTGACGGACATTCTGCGCGGCGAGATCGACTGGCAGACGGCGGTGCAACACACCGTGGAAAACAACCTCGACGTGCTTCCCGCGGGCCTGCCGGTGGACAACCCGGCGGAACTGCTTTCTTCGCATGCCTTCCGACACCTGCTGCAGACGCTGCGGGTGGAGTATGACCTGGTCGTGGTCGACAGTGCTCCGGTGCTCGCCGTGACCGATCCCTGCGTTGTCGCTTCGCTGACGGACGTGGTGTTGTTCGTCGTCCGGTTGAACAAGTCGCGGCACTCCAGTACGCGGCGGGCGCTGGAGCTGATGCATGCGCACGGTGCCCGCATTCTCGGCGTGGTGGGCAACTGTCTGCCCGACGACGGCGAGGACAGCGAGCTGTACACAGCTTTCTATGCCCCGTACTGCGCGGCCGGTGCGGATGCCGACACTGCCGGTGAGGCAGCGGATCCGTCGGCGCTGGCCGAGGCGTCTGAGGCGGGCCGTCCATCCGAAGAGGAAGCCGCGGACCGTTCTTCGACGCCCATTGCCTCCGGAGCGTGACCTGCCGCCGCCGGAGGTCTTCAGGAGGTCGTACGGCAGCCGCGGTGGGCGGGGCGCGTGCGCGCGGCCGGAACCCGCATGTTTTGCCCGCCCGGAACCGGCGGCTAGAATGTGCGGTTTCCAGTTTCCGTCCACGATGGCCCGGTGGGCTCGGCCGGGCCGGTGAGCTGTTCCGAGCAGCAATTTCATGGCAGGCGATTCTTGCGGCAACAATCCGGGACGTCCCGGCAACTCAGGCGCCGGCGACACTTTGCGCGCGTCGCGCGGGCAGTGTGGTCCTTCGCTGGTCGAACCGCCCCACGACCGCATCCTTGTGCTGGATTTCGGGTCGCAGACGGCCCAGTTGATTGCTCGCCGTGTGCGCGAACTGAACGTGTTCTGCCAGCTGGTGCGGCATGATCTGTCCGCGGAGCGGATTCGGGAGCTGGCTCCGAAGGGGCTGATCCTTTCGGGGGGTCCTGCCAGCGTGTATTCGGAGAACGCCCCGCGTCCCGACCCACGGATCTTCGAGCTGGGCATCCCCATTCTCGGCATCTGCTACGGGATGCAGGTGACCTGTCACATGACGGGCGGAGGCGTGCGGCCGGGTGAGACGCGCGAGTTCGGGCATGCCGAGTTGCGCCGTATCGGCGCGGACGCGCCGCTGTTCGCGGGATTGCCGCAGCGGTTCCGGGTGTGGATGAGTCATGGCGATCAGGTCGATCGTCTGCCGGAAGGCTGGCGGCCGCTGGCGGAGACGGAAACGTGTCCTTTCGCTGCGGCGGCCGATCCGGGGCGGCGGATCTACGGCATTCAGTTTCATCCCGAGGTCACGCACACACAGCATGGGCGAGAGATTCTGGCCAATTTCGTACGGACGATCTGCGGGGCGGAACCGAGCTGGCGGATCGAGTCGCTGATCGAGCGTGAAGTCGCGGCGATTCGAGAGCGAGTCGGTAGGGCACGAGTGATCTGCGGTCTTTCCGGCGGTGTGGACTCCTCGGTTACGGCGGCCCTGCTGTACCGCGCCATCGGCTCGCAACTGTCGTGCATCTTCGTAGACAACGGCCTGCTGCGGAAAAACGAAGGGGAAGAGGTGCGGCGCGCGTTCAGCGGGCATTTCAAAACGGATCTGCACGTGGTCGACGCCCGGCAGCGATTCCTGGACGCTCTGGCCGGAGTTTCCGACCCGCAGGAGAAGCGCAAGATCATCGGCCGCGTGTTCATCGAGGTGTTTCGCGAAGAGGCGCGATCGATTCCGGATGCGCGTTTTCTGGCACAGGGAACGTTGTATCCGGATGTCATCGAGAGTGGCGCCAATCCGGACGGTCCGGCTGCGACGATCAAGTTTCACCACAACGTCGGGGGACTGCCCACAGAGCTGGGCTTCGAACTGATCGAGCCGCTGCGCGACCTGTTCAAGGACGAAGTGCGGCAGATGGGGCTGGCCCTGGGATTGCCGGAGGATCTGGTGTGGCGGCATCCGTTCCCCGGTCCGGGGCTGGCCGTCCGCTGTCTGGGGCCGGTGACCGAAGAGCGGTTGCAGACGCTGCGGGAAGCGGACGCGATCGTGGTGGACGAGCTGAAAAAGGCCGGATGGTACCGCAAAGTGCAGCAGGCCTTCGCCGTGTTGTTGCCCGTCCAGTCGGTCGGCGTGATGGGTGACAGCCGAACCTACGAGGACACCGTCGTGATCCGCGCGGTGGAAACGGACGACTTCATGACGGCGGACTGGAGCCGGCTGCCGTACGATCTTTTGCAGCGGATGTCCACGCGGATCATCAACACCGTTCGGGGAGTCAACCGCGTCGTCTACGACATCAGCTCCAAGCCTCCCAGCACGATCGAATGGGAATGACGGCGATTCTGGGCATCTCGGCGTTGTATCACGATTCGGCCGCGGCCCTCGTTGTCGACGGCCGGATCGTGGCCGCGGCGCAGGAAGAGCGTTTCACGCGCGTCAAGCACGATCCGTCTTTCCCCACCCACGCCATCGCGTACTGTCTGCGCGAAGCGGGGCTGACACCCGGCGAACTGGATTACGTGGGTTTCTACGACAAGCCGTTGCTGAAATTCGATCGCTTCCTCGAAACGCATCTGGCCTTTGCGCCGGTCGGTTTCCTCAGTTTCGTCAACAGTGTTCCGGCTTATCTGAAGACGCACCTGCACGTGCGGCGGCGCATTGGCAGGGAACTGCCGGGATACCGCCGGCAGGTCGTGTTTCCCGAGCACCATGTCTCGCATGCGGCCAGTGCGTTCTTCCCGTCGCCGTTCGAAAACGCCGCCGTCCTGACCGTCGACGGCGTCGGCGAATGGGCGACTGCGACGTACGGGACGGGCAATGCCAATCGGATCGAACTGACGCACGAACTGCGTTTCCCCCATTCTCCGGGCCTGCTGTATTCGGCGTTCACGTATTACTGCGGGTTCAAGGTCAATTCGGGGGAATACAAGCTGATGGGCCTGGCCCCGTACGGGGAACCGAAGTACGTCGAACCGATCCTGGAAAAGCTGATCGACCTGAAGCCGGACGGTTCATTTCGGATGGACCAGAAGTACTTTCGCTACGCCCAGGGGCTGCGGATGACATCGCGGCACTTCCATCGTCTGTTCGGCGGCCCGCCGCGGCGTCCGGAGGCTCCGTTGGAGCAACGCCACATGGACCTGGCGGCTTCGATCCAGGCGGTGATGGAGGAGATTCTGCTGCGAATGGCCCGGCACGTTCACGAGCAGACCGGGCGGCGCCACCTGTGCATGGCCGGCGGAGTGGCACTGAACTGCGTGGCCAACGGACGGATCCTTCGGGAAGGCCCGTTCGACGGGCTGTGGGTGCAACCGGCGGCGGGCGACGCGGGCGGGGCGCTGGGTGTGGCCTTGTTGATCTGGTATCAGTTGTTGGAGAACGCACGCGTCCCGGCCGGGACCGATTTCCAATGCGGCTCACTGCTGGGGCCGGCTTTTTCGGAAGAGCAGATCGAGACGTTTTTGAGACAGCAGGGAGCGGTGTTTCGCCGGTTCGACGACGAGACGCAGTTGTGCGACTGCGTTGCGGAACTGCTGGCGCGGGGAAAGGTCGTCGGCTGGTTTCAGGGGCGAATGGAATTCGGCCCGCGGGCGCTGGGGGCCCGCAGCATCCTGGGGGACGCCCGATCGCCCACGATGCAGTCGGTCATGAACCGCAAGATCAAGTTCCGCGAATCGTTCCGGCCATTCGCTCCCTCGGTGCTGCGCGAGCATGCCGCGGAGTACTTCGACATCGCGCCGCAGGTCGAAAGCCCCTATATGCTGCTGGTGGCGCCCGTGGCCGAACGGCACCGGCGGTCGTTGACCACCGAGGAGCGGCGGCTTCGCGGCCTGCAACGTCTGGGAGTCGTTCGGTCGACGATCCCGGCGGTCACCCATGTGGACGACTCCGCCCGGCTGCAGACGGTGGACGAGCAGCGGCACGGCCGCTATTACCGTCTGATCCGGCGGTTTTACGAAAAAACCGGCTGTCCGGTGATCATCAACACCAGTTTCAACGTGCGCGGCGAACCGATCGTCTGCACGCCTCAGGACGCGTATCAGTGCTTCATGGCTACCAACATGGACGCCCTCGTGCTGCAGCGGTGCGTGCTGCTGAAAGAGGAGCAGCCGGCCGCCCAACGGCACGCGATCGACGAATACCTGGCGCGCTTCCAGCTCGACTGAGTCACCCGGCCGGTGCGACGTCGCCGGACTCCCGGTTTCCGTCCGGGGCCGATACCGTGGTTACGGCCGCATCAGGAGACCTCAGATGCTCAAGCACCAATTGATCCATCCGAAGATCAACGAAGTCCTGGGGCGTGCGGGACATCACGCCAAGATTCTCATTGCCGACGGCAACTACCCCGCGTCCTCGACGTTGGGGCCGAACGCGGAGCTGGTTTCGTTGAATCTGATGCCCGGCGTGGTGTCCTGCACTCAGGTGTTGCAGGCGCTGGTCACGGCGATCCCGATCGAAGCGGCCAACACGATGGGCATTCCCGAAGGCGACCCGTACGCCCTGGGCGGCGATCCGCCCATCTGGGAAGAGTACCGGCGGATCTTTGCCGATGCGAACGTAGACGTGACGCTCGAACCGATCGAAAAGTGGGACTTCTACAACGCCGTGGCGTCGCGCGACCATGTGCTCACCATCCAGACGGCCGAGCAGGCTCTGTGGGCCAATCTGCTGCTGACCGTGGGCGTCCGCAAGCCCGGCGAATGAGCAACGCCGGCAGCGTACCGCCGCAGTATCCGTTTCCGTGTCCGGCGCGGTGCGATCTGTCTCGAGACTGCCATGAACGAATCCACCCGCCCGATGTCCGGTCCTGCGTCACCGGAAGCCGCCCGGTCGGGGACGACCGTTTCGAGCGCGGATGGATTGGCCGGCGATCAGAGCAAGGCAGAAGTGACCAGCGATAGGGCTTCGGTGTCGGCAAGTGCCGCAGTGGCGGCGTCCGCTGCGGCCCGGATCCCATACGAACGGTTTCTGCAGTGCGTTCACTGCGGCCTGTGCACCGCCGCGTGTCCCACGTATCTGGAAACCGGCAACGAAAACGACAGCCCGCGCGGACGCATTTACCTGATGCGCGGTGTGGTGGACGGTCGCGTCGAGCTGTCGGAGCGTGTCCGCCGGCATCTGGAACTGTGTCTGGACTGCCGGAGCTGCGAGACGGCGTGCCCGTCGGGAGTCCGCTACGGTCGGTTGATCGAACCGTTCAAGGTGGCCCTGCATCGCTCGGGCGGCTCGGGGCGTCGGGCTGGCTGGTTCGAGCGGTTCGTATTGTACGGCCTGTTCCCGCATCCGCGGCGGATGCGCCGCGTCCTGCGCGCTGCGTGGTGGCTGCAGCGGTTGCGACTGGACCGTGTGCTGGAGGCGACGGGAGCCTTCCGGCTCCTGCCGCCGCGTCTGCGACAGATGCATCGGCTTCTCCCGCGCCCGCTCCGGCTGTCGGAGCCTCCCCTTCCCGAACGGTTGCCGGCCCGGGGCCGGCGCCGGGCGGTCGTCGGTTTGTTCACCGGCTGTGTGGCGGACGCGTTGTTCCGGCACGTCCACTGGGCGACGGCACGCGTGCTGCAGGAGAACGGCTGCGACGTCGTCGTCCCGCGGAACCAATGCTGTTGTGGTGCGATTTTCTACCACAGCGGCAATGAACGGCCGATGCGTGAGCTGATTGCGGCCAATCTGGAGGCCTTCCCTGCGGATCTTGATGCGGTCGTGGTGAACGTCGCCGGATGCGGCTCGATGCTCAAGGACTACGTCGCCGTGGTCGAAGAAGCGCCCGAACGACCGTCCGGGCCGGCTTCGGCCGCGCCGGGCGACGTCGCCGCGTTCGTCGGCCGGGTGCGCGACGTGACTGAATTCCTGGACGAACTGGGGATCCGACCGCCGCGCGGTCCCATTCCGGCGCGGGCGGTGTACCATGATGCCTGTCACCTGGTTCACGCCCAGGGAATCCGGGCGGCTCCCCGGCGACTGCTGGAGACCGTGCCGCAACTGGAATTGGTGCCGTTGGAGGAATCGGACATCTGCTGCGGAGCGGCGGGCAGCTACAACCTGACCGAAGTCGAAATGGCCGAGCGGTTGGGCAGACGCAAGGCCGAGCGGATCGCAGCCGCCCGTCCGGATGTGGTGGTGACGGCCAATGCCGGCTGCCAGTTGCAAATCGCGGCCCATCTGCGACAACGCGGCCTGGACGTTCCGGTGCTCCACCCCGTGGAGCTGTTGGATCTGAGCTACCGTGGCCATTCGGTCTGTGCCCGCTGACGCGTGAGCGGCGCTGATCGAAGCGGATGCACGCCGCCCCGACGCTCCACTGCGGCGCGATCGCCGGGTGCTGGTTCCGTCGAGGAGTCTTGGAGATGAGTCTGGATGCCGACCGATCGCCGGAAGCGGCCGCCGTTTCGAGATTTCCGCCCCGTCCGATCCGCGCTGTGGCCTTCGACCTCGATGGATTGATCTTCAACACCGAAGACGTGTTCGAAATCGTTTGCCATCGGCTGGTCGAGGAGCGCGGTGAGCGGCTGACGCCGGAGGTTCGCAAACAGATGATGGGCCGTCGGGCTCAGGAAGCGTATCAGGTGCTCCGCGACGTCTACGGTTGGGATGAGCCGCTCGAGTCGGTCGTTCGCCGGGCCAAGGAGTTGTTTTTCGAGCACCTCGATGGGGTGCTGCGGCCGATGCCGGGGCTGTTCACGCTGCTGGAGCGGCTCGAACGCCTGCGGCTGCCGAAGGCGGTGGCGACGTCTTCCAACCGCGAGCATCTGTGTGCACTGCTGGATCGTTTCGATCTGTTGCGGCGGTTCGATGCGACGCTGGCCGCCGAAGACGTTCACGAAGGGAAACCGCATCCCGAGGTCTATCTGAAAGCGGCCGAACGCCTCGGGGTCGCGCCGCGGAACCTGCTCGTGCTGGAGGACAGCGAAGCGGGGACGAATGCCGGAGCCAACGCCGGCGCGGTCACGGTGGCGGTGCCGCATCGCCACAGCGCCGGGCACGACTTCCACCGCGCCGACTACATCGCCCGTTCCCTGGACGACCCGGTTCTGCTGGCCGGTCTGGAGGCGGTCGGGCTCCCCGAGGCATGAGCCGCGGGAACCGACCGGCACCGCTCTGCGAGGCGCCGCGCCGTGAACGAGCCCTTGCTTTCCGTCCTTTGCCTGATGACGTTCTTGCTGCTGCCGCTGTCGGGACTGGCGGTGTTGCGGTTGCGTCGTGTGCTGTGGAGTTTCGAGCGTCCCGCGACACCACCGGGATGGGTCGAGTGGTTCGGCGCAGCGCTGACCGTTCTGGCGGCACTGCTCGCTTCGGTTGGTGTGGTGCGCGCCGTGGGAGAGGGGCTGGGGACGCGGCCGCACCGGTGGGCGCTGGCGGCGGCCAACCTGGTCGTGCTGGTGCTGATCCTGCAGAACCTCGGGCAAGCTCTGCACGTGATCGCTGGAACGAAGCATCGTTCGGGCGCCGCGCGGCTGGAGCGGATGTTTCGCGACTGGCGGACGCGGGACCGGATGAGTCGGCTGGGGTGGTATTCGGTGCTGTTGCCGGCGTGGACGATCGTGCTGGCCAGCGGCGTGCTGGTCCTGCCGGCGACGTTTGCCCTGTGCGGGTTTCTGATTGCCGGTCTGTTCGCCAGATTCCGCGACGCCAAGCGGCTGAATACGCTGGCACTGGCCGTGCGGTCTCTGGAACAGAGTCGACAACCGGGGGGGGCTCCACTGGCCATCCGCGTCGGTCGGCAGGGCGACACGCAGCTTGCGACGATGCTCGAACAACTGCAATCGGGGGCCGATCTGCCTGCGGCTGTTGCCGGCATGGATCGGTTTCTTCCACCATGGGTGGCGACCGAACTCGTGGCGGCCCAGGCGGCCGGGTGCGTTCCGGACGTTCTCCAGCGCGACGCCGGCCGCGAACTGGCGCGACTCGATGAAACGATGCGTCTGGGAACCTGGACGTGGCTGATGGTCTATCTGTCGGTGGTGCTCACCGTGACCGTCAGTCTGGTGACGTTCATGAGCTACTTCATCGTGCCGAAGATGAAAAAGATCTGGGCCGACTTCGGCGTGGAACTGGCCGACAGCGCGTCCGGCCTGGCGCTCAGCGTGATCGACCACGGCCCGATTTACATGATCGCCGCGGCGCCGGTCACGTTTTTTCCGCTGGCCACGGCGGTCTGGGTGATGGGCCGCCGACTCCGTGTCTGGCCTCTGGCGAACAGCCGACCGCCCTCGCGGCGGGCTGCGCGAGAAGACACTCCCGAGACCTTGCGGGTGCTCGCGATGCTCATCGAATCCGAAACGCCGCTTCCCGATGGGCTCGA
The DNA here is from genome assembly GCA_003696385.1 of Planctomycetota bacterium. Taxonomy (GTDB): domain Bacteria; phylum Planctomycetota; class Planctomycetia; order Planctomycetales; family Planctomycetaceae; genus J052. The sequence goes on from RFHO01000092.1 coordinate 12,661, forward strand.
GCACGTCGCCCGCTACGAATCACGGGCGTTCAACCGCGAGCGTTGGTCGTTGCTGGCCGAAGCGGTTTCGGAAGGCTGGGATCCGTGGGATGCTCTGGTGTTCCTCGGTGTGTTGACCGACCGCCAGGCCGGCATCCTGAAAGCGGCCAAACGGGCGGGCAACCTCCCTTGGGCGTTGCGACATTTGGCGGACACGATCGAACGGCGTCGCAGCGTGCGATCGCAGCGGGTCGCCGAATGTCTCCAGCCTGCGCTGGTGGTTCTCATTGCAGGATGGGTGCTCGTCTTTGCGACGTTCGTTGTGCAACCGCTGGCGGGTCTGGTGAGCCGGCTTTCCCAAGCGCTCCGCTGACGAAGTCCGGGCGGCACGATCCGGCGGCGGGCGCCCCGGTAGCGGTCATTCGACCGGCCGGCAGGATCGGGGGTCCGCAGTCCACCGCCGCGTTGCCAAGCCCTGGTTGTTCCGGTGACACCTTCGGTACGCGGACCATCGCCAGAGCAAACGTTGGCCTGCCGCGAGCGACCGCTGGGCCACCCCGCAAAAAGGTTGCTTTGACTCGGGCAACCGCTATATTCTTTTCCGCGACCGCTCCGGTCGATGCGTCGCTTTGCCGCCGTGGTGAAATCGCCGGAACGATCCTCAAGCGTTCGGAGAGATGGCAGAGTGGCCGAATGCGCCGGTTTGCTAAACCGGTAGGGGGCGAAAGCTCCCTCACGGGTTCGAATCCCGTTCTCTCCGCTGCGGCACCGCGTCCTTTCGATGCGGTGCCGTTTTCTATGCGCTGAACGCACGTTCCGAAATGTTTCCGGTTTCTTTCCACCCGTCAGCCGGGTCGAACGGCGACATGGCAGAACCGTCGGTTCCCTGCCGTCTGTTCGCAAATCGGACCGGTTTCGTCGCCGAAGCGGCGAACGGCCCGCCAACGACAGTCTTGGCCGATGCCGTCGCCTCGGTCTCGGAAGCGACTGCCCTCTTCCGCCCTCCGCATGGCATGCGGAGCGTCGTTTCCGGTGGCGTTTCTTGCGTCACGGTGTCCGGCAGTACGACGGCGGCGTGCGGCGAGCATCGAACATTCGTTTGGGGGACTGGGAAAGCCGGGAAAGCTCGGTAGCCGTGTCGTTCGGCAGGCTCTGCCCAAGCCGAACAGTCTGGAAAACCGGCACAACCGGAATAATCGCTACAGTTTGCCAAGCGGAGCGGCCGATATCACCGACAGGTTGCAGTGTCCGCGCGCCGGGGTCGGAGCGTGTGGGGCTGCGAATCACGTCCCACAGAGACAAGGTCAAGGACGATCACATGCGGGGACTCGGAAGGTTCGCATCGATCGTGGGTCTGTCGCTGATGCTGGCCTGGGCGACGCCGGCCGCCGCGCAGTGGAAATCCCCGGCCTCCGCCCGTCCCGGCTCTTCGGTCGCGGGTCGACCGGCGGATGGGGCGGGCTATGCTCGTGCTTCGGGATCCATCCTGGCTGCGCCCTCGGCAGCGCCTGCGCAACACGGGCTGTATGCTCCGCCTTCGGCGCCGGGGCCGGAATCGCCGGAGACGCTGTTGCCTCCCAACGAGGTGTTCGGCCGGCTGGGCTATGCGCCCCTGACAAATGACCGGACCGGCATCAGCGTGTACGACCCGCTTTACGCGCAAACGTTCGTCGATCACGACGGCCTGTGGCAGCGGGTGATGGAAACCGAGCCCCGGCGGTATTTCCTGGAGGCGGAATACCTCGCGGCGACGACCCGCAAGCCTCAGGGGTTGGTCGGTCAACGGGGCGCCCTGTCCTACATCGACCTCGTGGGCGGGCCGCTGACGGACCAGTTCAACCTGGGGTTTTTCGTGGCGTTGATCCGCGGGCAGGTGGACAACGGGGGTGTGCCACAGTCACGCAACGTGGAGGCACGTCCGGGGTTCAACTATTTCGGAGCGGCCACCGGGGACTCGCTGGACGACATTACCGGCCCCGGCATTCAGGTGCGGTGGGGATTCGACAATCCCGATCAGAGTTCGCTGGCCGTCACGTTCCGCTACATCGACACCGACGGCGACTATAACGCCGAACGCGACCTGTCCACGCGGCAGGGCCGTTTCAAGGAGGTTTTCGAAGCGGCCCTGGCTTCCCCCGACTTTCGGGCGTTCGATTTCCGCCCGCTGTCTCTGAACCAGGTGTTCGAGCAGAACCTGTTCAACCTCAACGGTCTGCCATTGGACGATGGCACCTTGAACCAGTTGACCCCCGACCTGCCCGGCGGCGGTGTGACGGCGCCGTACGACCTGGCGTTCAACCTGAACTTCCGCAGCCAGCAGATTACCGGTGCGGTTCACTGGTATCTGCAGCCGTTCTTCGATCGTGGCTGGCTGCGTGTGCGGCCGGTATTCGGAGCCCGGTATATGTTTTTGCGGGAAGAGTTCAGCTTCTTCGGCCGGGACAGCGGGCTGTACTACGACAACCAGGACTTCGACGCGCCGTTGATCCCCGATCTCAAACTGCATTCGATTCCGGACGGTCTGGATCAGAACGGCGACGACATCGTCGACAACGCCGGAACACTGGAAGGAACGGGCCAGCAGGGCGGAGGCAACCAGCAGGGCGGAGCCGGAGGTGATCCGTGTGCGGCGCTCCAGAACCTGGTCGATCAGCTGCAGCAGCAGGTCGACGACCTGACACAGCAACGCGACGATCTGGCGGACAACGTCAATGACATTTGCAATCAGTTCGGTCCGGATTCACAGCAGTGCCTGGACGCTCAGGCCGCCCTGGATGCCGTGCAACAGCAACTGAACCAGTTGTTGATCCAGCTCACACAGCGGATCAACGACCTGGCTCAGTGTCGGGCGGCGGGCCTGCCGGCGATCGGCGAGGGACGCTTCATCCCGATCAGCGATCCAATCACTTCCACCCTGAAGTCCGAAGCGCAGTCACATCTGGTGGGGCCGGAAGTCGGCGTTTCGTACGAATTCGGCCGGCCGACCGCCTCGTTTCGCTTCGTGGGCGAAACCCGCTTTGGCGTACTGGCCAATATCGAACGCGTCAAGGTCAGTGGGCGAAACATCGGCATGACGACGCGTCCGGGCGACTTTCTGACGCCCACGCCGGAAAACCCCGATCCGAATGCGTTCTCGGACACGAAGAACGTCGCCCATGTCTCGCCGCTGCTCGAACAGAGCCTCTCGGCACAGGGCGAGGTGTTCCAGTACGTGCCGATCCTCCGCCGCGTGCCGCTGCTCAGAACGGCCAAGCTGCGAGTCGGCTATTCGGTGACGCTGATCTGGAAGGTGATCGACCCCTTGGACAGCGTGCGGTGGCAGGGCAATCCGTCACAAGGACTGTTCCCCAGCGTCCGCATCAATCGGGGCAACTGGTGGACGCAGACCTGGTCGATCGGCGTGCACTGGGACTACTGAGGCCCGAACATCCGCCCGTGATCGCCGGGTGCGACGTGCCTGCACGCACGCCGCGCTGCTGAACGCCCGCAGGATAGCGGGTTCGGGACGTTCCTGACCCCGTCCCGGTCTCGGCCCTCGGCCGCTGAAGCCGAACGGATCACGAGGCGTCGACCACCCGGAGCAACTCCAGAGGGCGATGTGCGAGCGCGGCCGCACCGTGCTGCTTCAGTTCTTCGGCGGATCGGAACCCCCACGTTGCGCCGACCGGAAACATGCCGGCATTGCGTGCGGTCTGCATGTCGACGGAGGTGTCGCCCACATAAGCAACCCGTTGCGGTCCGACGCCGATCCGCTCGGCAATCTCCAACGCCGCTGCCGGATCCGGCTTGCGTGGCCGGGTGTCCGTCTGGCCCAGCACGACCGCGAACGACCACCGCGGAAGGAATTCCTCCACGCACCGCCGGGTGAACTCGTGTGGTTTGTTCGACAGGACCGCCATGGCGATTCCCCGCGCCGCCAGCGCATCGAGCAATTCGGGGACCTCCGGATACGGCCGCGTGTTTCGGTTCCAGTGCCGGCCGTAGTGCTCGCGAAACAGCTCGGCGCAGCGATCGATCACCTCGTCGCGGCGGGCGTCGGGAGGCAGGCAGCGTTCGAACAGCACGCGCACGCCCGAACCGACGAATTCACGATAGGCCGGCACGGGGTGCTGCGGAAAACCGAGTTCCGCAAGCACGGCGTTGGAGGCATCCGCCAGGTCCTGCAGCGTGTCGAGCAACGTGCCGTCGAGGTCGAAGACGACGGCATCGAAACGGCGCGCCATCCATCGTTCTCCGCTAGAGGCTGGCGGACGGTTGCGAATGACCGCCTCGTCTCGGCCTGCTCCGGCGTCCACTGCCGCCAAACGCGGCGGTCCCTGCAGCGGCGTCGCGCCGCCACAGGGACCGGCGTGAACTCTTCCAGACCGCGTGTCCCGGCGATACCGCTCGAATGCCTCCGGCGGCCGGGCGTCACAGCGAGGCGAGCTTCTCGATGAGGTCGGCGGCGCGGTTTGAGTAGCCGACCTCGTTGTCGTACCAGCCGAGGACCTTCACCATGTTGTCACCCAGCACGGTCGTCCAGTTGGCGTCGAAGATGCAACTGTGCGGATTGCCGACGATGTCGCTGGAGACGATCTTGTCCTCGTTGTACTGCATGATGCCCTTCAACGGTCCCTCGGCGGCGGCCTTCATGGCGGCATTGATTTCCTCGACCGTCGCGGGTTTTTTCAGTGTGGCGACCAGGTCGGTGATGCTGCCGACCGGGACGGGCACACGAAGACTGATGCCGGTCAGGCGGCCCTTGAGGTCGGTGAGCACCTCTCCCGCCGCCTTGGCGGCTCCGGTGGTCGTTGGAATGATGTTGATCGCCGCGGCGCGGGCTCGCAGGATGTCCTTGTGCAACTGGTCCGCCACGCGCTGGTCGTTGGTGTAGGCGTGGACCGTCGTCATCAGACCGGTCTGGACGCCGAACTGGTCGTGGAGCACTTTGACCATCGGAACCAGGCAGTTGGTGGTGCAACTGGCGTTGGAGACGCAGCGGTGCTCGGGCGTGAGCTTGTCATCGTTGACGCCCATCACCACGGTCAGGTCGATGTCGTCCTTGGCGGGAGCGGACAGCACGACTTTGCGTGCACCGGCCTTCAGGTGGCTGTCATAACCGGGCTTGCCGTCGGCGGCCCGTCCGCGGAACAGCCCCGTCGCTTCCAGAGCCACGTCGACGCCCAGCTTGCCCCAGGGCAGATTGGCCGGGTCCCGCTCGGCATAGACGCGGATCGACTTGCCGTTGACCACCAGGCAGTCCCCGTCCACCTCGACCGTGCCATCGAAGCGGCCGTGCACGCTGTCGTACTTCAACAGGTGAGCCAGTGCCGCCGGATCGCCGAGGTCATTGATGCCCACCACTTCGAAGGTTTCGGGCCTGGACATCAGCACGCGGAACGTCACTCGCCCGATGCGTCCAAAACCATTGATTCCGACACGAATTGCCACCTTTTTCGCCTCCTCGAGTTCAGCTTGCCCATGTTGACGCGGCCGGTGACAGCCGCGGTTGAAAACGCACCCGTTCTCCACGATGGAGTCGGCCGGCGGAGCGCCGCGCGAACCCGCAGTTTAGTGGGCACCGCGGCGGCTCACAAGTTTGCGGTTTTCGGCGGCAGGCGTGCGTCGTGAAGCGCGGGCGGCGACCGCGACGGGCACACCTCGGTATTTCGGAGACGTGCCGGGCAGTGACCTCGTGCAGGCACGCCGCGTGCGCGGCGTTCGATTGAACGGGGGTTCTCGCGGCCTACAATGCGGCTCTTGGCCGCAGCGAACGTGCTCCCCGCTCCGCCCGTGCGCCCCATCGAGAGTGGTCTGGTGGCCCTGTATTTCACCTGGTGCGGGCCCGGTTCGGCCAAGTTTGTCCGCCGGGAATGGACGAAGGCCGACCGGTTCGCGCGGGGGACTTCCGGAATCTGCGTCGCGAGGAATGCCGGCATGTTCAGCCCCAACACGCTCCGCCTGGCCGTGATGATGTTTCTTCAGTTTTTCGTGTGGGGAGCGTGGTATGTCTCGATGACGGGCTTCATCAACGACCAGCAGATGAGTGCGGTGACGGGCGCGGCATATTCGGTCGGCCCGCTGGCCGCGATCATTGCCCCGTTCTTTCTGGGGATGGTGGCCGATCGGTTCTTCGCGACCGAACGGGTGCTTTCGGCGCTGCACATTCTGGGCGGGCTGGCACTGTTCGCGGCGCCGTCTTTCGCGGCCAGCTTTGAGCTGCAGCCGCCTCCGGAGAACGCCAGCCTGTTCTACAAACTCGTGTTGCACGACCTGCCGGCGTACACGCATCCTTTCATTCTGGCCCTGCTGGTGCACATGCTCTGCTACATGCCGACGCTGGGGCTGTCGACGAGTCTGGCGTTTCACAATCTGGACGACCAGGAAAAGCAGTTCCCGCTGGTCCGTGTGGCGGGCACGATCGGCTGGATCGTCGGCAACATCGCGGTCAGTTTCCTGCCGGCCAAGGACAAGTCTCCCGAGCAGTTCTATCTGGCCGGCGGAGCAGCGATCCTGCTGGGGCTTTACAGTCTGACGCTGCCGCACACTCCGCCGCCGCAAAAGGGCAAGAAACCCACCTTGGGGCAGATCCTGGGGACGGATTCGCTGGTCCTGTTCCGCAGTACCTCGTACACGGTGTTCATCATCTGCTCGTTTCTGCTGTGCATTCCGCTGGCGGGGTACTACGCGTACGCCCGCACGTACGTGGAAAGCGCGAACGTGCTGATCAACGGCAGCGCCACGTTCACGATGAGCCTGGGGCAGATGTCCGAGGTCTTTTTCATGCTGGTGATGCCGCTGTTCTTCGCGTTTCTGGGCGTGAAGTGGATGCTGGCGGTGGGGATGGCGGCATGGGTGCTGCGGTACGGGCTGTTCGCCGCGGCGGCGGGCGATCAGATCACCTGGATGATCGTGCTGGGCGTGTTGCTGCACGGAATCTGTTACGACTTCTTCTTCGTCACGGGCATGATCTACGTGGACAAGAAGGCGCACAAGGAGATCCGCAGCCAGGCGCAGGGTTTCCTCGTTCTGGTCACACAGGGGCTGGGACTGGGGCTTGGCGCCAAACTGTTCGCCGCCCATGTGATGATGCACACCACCGACCAGGGAATCGATTGGCGCACGGTATGGCTGTATCCGGCGGTGTTTGCCGGAATCGTCCTGGTGGCGTTCTGTGCCTTGTTCTGGGATCGGCCCGAGGAAGCAACATTGGCCGCCAGCAAGGAAGCCGTTCCCGCCGAAGCATGAACCACGGTCCGTCGGCGGTGCCGGGAGCCTGTGCGGCGGTCAGGGGCCGTCGATCAGCACGCACCCGGGTGGGCCGGCCGGTCACCTGCCCACGGGCACGTCGACACACGGACCGGCGGAGAGAGGGGCCGACGTCGCAGTCAGGTTGGAGAATCGAACGCAATGCCGCAGATCAGTACCAGTGATTTTCGCAAAGGGATCAAGGTCGTCATCGACGGCGAGCCGTACGAGATGATCGAGTGCAACTTCGTCAAGCCGGGCAAGGGACAGGCGCTGTACAAGACGAAGCTCCGCAAC
>RFHO01000093.1 GCA_003696385.1 Planctomycetota bacterium
GGACAGGGGACTTTCTGGACCGATCTGAAGACGTTTTCCGAAGCTCTCCTGGGACGGCAGGCCGCGCGATCCACCGGCCAGGCCCCCGCCCGAAGATCCCAGAATCCCACCGCCGGGGGGGCGGCGACGGCCAAACCACAGGCCTCCGCACGGTCGGCGGCTCCCCGGGCGAGCAGCTCGGCAACGAATGCGTCGAACACGCCGTCCCGCAGCGGGACCGGCCGAGGATCGGCGACTTCGCGCGACGCGAATGCGACACGGCGGAACGAAACGGCGTCCCCGCGTGGGGCGGCGTCACGCCCGCGTCCGACGGAGCGGCCGTCGGAGCGCCCCCGTTTCTGACCGTGGTTCCGAAGCAGCCCGATGCTCGCCGTAGCGTGGAACGGACCGAGACCTCGGCCGGCACGACCGCGACCCGGACCGCGACGGAGCGTCCCTGCCCGCGTGGTCAGCTCGGGGGTTCTCAAGAAGCCGGCGGCTCGGGCGTCTCGACGGCGTCGCCATCGCCGATCAAGCCGGCCGCTTCGAGCCGCCGCAGCTTTTCTCGCAATGTGGCGCGGTGGATGCCCAGCCGCCTGGCCGCGGCCGCGCGATTGCCACCGCAGGCGGCCAGAACCACCGGGAGCACGCCGGCTTCCAGCTCCAGCAGTACGTCCGCATACAGGCCCGTGCGGTGCGGGTCGTGGCGCTCCAGCCAGTCTCGGGTCCACGCTGCAGCCGTCTCGCGCAGCGGCCCGGTCGCGTCCTGCCCGGTTGCCGGGTGCCTCGCCGTTGGTCCTTCTTCGGGCAGCATTTCCGGACCGATCTCGGCGGCCCGTGTCAGTGCCGCCGCGTGCTCGACGACGTTTCTCAACTGCCGCACGTTTCCCGGCCATCGACGGCGCTGCAACTCGCGAATGGCCTCGTCCGTGAACCGCCGCGCCGTGCTGTCCCGCTCCGCACGACGGAGGAAGTGGTCCGCCAGCAGCGGAATGTCCTCCCGACGCTCCCGCAACGGCGGCATGTGCAGGTGGAATACGCTCAGCCGGTAAAACAGATCCTCGCGAAACCGCCCGCCCTGGACCAGTTGCCCCAGATCGCGGTTGGTGGCGGCGATCACCCGGAAATCGCTGCGGTGCGGCAGAGCACCGCCGACCGGCAACACTTCGCCCAACTCGATCGCCCGCAGAAGCTTGACCTGGATCGACAGCGGAATCTCGCCGATCTCGTCCAGCAGCACCGTGCCGCCGTGCGCCAGCTCGAGCCGCCCCTTGCGGTCCACTTCTGCGCCGGTGAACGCACCGCGAACGTGCCCGAACAGCTCACTTTCGATCAACGTCGGGTTCAACGCCGGCAGGCAAAGGGGAACGAATGGGCCGTCGCTGCGGCGGCTGTGACGGTGGATCGCCACCGCGGCCAGCTCCTTGCCGGTCCCGCTCTCTCCGGTAATCAGCACGGGCACGTCGCTTTGGGCCGCCAGGGCGATCTGCTTGAAGACGCGCTGCATCGCCGGCGAGCGGCCGATCAGACCCGTTTCGCCGGCGGCCGGGCGTTCGAACTCCCCAGCCGAAGCCGGCATCACCACCGGGTTTCCTCGCCGCAGCGCGGCCGCCCGTTCCCTCAGTGCCCGCGTGACGACGTCCACCGCCTGATCCACGTCGAACGGTTTGGTCAGATAGTCGAATGCGCCCGCGTCCAACGCGCGCACGGCCGTGTCGAGATTCCCGAAGGCCGTGATCACGATCACCGGCACGTCACCGGCACGTCGACGCAGTTCCGCCAGCGCGGTGATTCCGTCGGTCCGCGGCAACCGGACGTCCATGACCACCGCATCGGGCCGATGCCTCTCCGCCAGCTCCCACGCCTGTTCGGCCGTCGATGCCGTCAGCACCTCGTGTCCGGCTTCGCCGAGAAACTGCCGGAAGCTCCAGCAGATCGCGGGTTCGTCGTCAACGATCAGTATGCGGCTCATCAGTGGGTCCGCCCTCCCCAGCAAAAACGTCCGCAGCGGAAATCCTTCCGGCCGGCCGTCCCGTCAGACGTGCCGCGAACGTCCGCCGACGAGGCACACTCGTCGAACGCGTCAACGGTCCGGACCGGAACACGCGTCGCCGGGCGACCGGACGACCGCTCCGTCGACCGCCGGCAACGGCCCCCGCGTTGCCGCTGCAGCATCATGCGTCGCGCCGTTGAGCAAATTCGCGGGAGTGCTCTCCCGGGCCGTCTCCGACACCGTGGCGGCGGCATCCACCGGAACCTGGATCCGGAAGGAGGTACGGCCGTCCGTGCGGCACCAGTCCAACCGGCCCCGCAGCATTTCCAGAGCGTATCCGGCAACAGCCAGCCCCAGGCCCACACCGTCCGGCTTGCCCGACACGAAGGGTTCCCCGAGTCTGTCCGCCAGTTCCGAGGGCGGCCCGGGCCCGTCGTCGGTGACACGGATCGAGACCCGGCCGTCCTCCTGCGCCAGGTCCACCAGGACGTTCCCGCCCGGCCCGGCCGCCTCGACCGCATTCAGGACCACGTTCAAAACGGCACTGTGCAAGGCGTCGCGGCTGCGGACGGCGACCGCCGCAAGCTTCTCTGCGGGCTCGCAAAAACGCAGCGCCACGCCCGTGTGCTCGCAATGCAGCCGGACCGACTCGACCACCTCCCGCACGACTTCTCCGACCGTCCCGGGCCGCTCCGGTGGCCGCTCGTGACGTGCCAGAGCCAGCAGGCCGCGCACCTGCTGTTCCATCAGCCGCATTTGTTGCAGCGCCACTGCGAGCCCTCGGTCACCACTGTCACACCTCCGCTGATGAACCTGCAGCGCCAACCGTGCCCCGGTGATCGCATTGCGCAACTGGTGCGCCAGTCCCCCGGCCCACTGATGCAACAATCGCTCGCGCTCCGACGCCGCGATCGCCTGTTGCATCCGTTGCAGCTCGCCGGCCAGATGATTCACCGACGTCGTCAGCGACCGTAGCTCGTCCGCCGGGCCGTCGATGGCGATCGTCTCGAACGCCCCGCAGGCCAGCCGGGCGACCTGGGCTTCCAGCGAACCGATTCGACGCGCCATCCGTCCGGCCAGCCGCCATGAAACCAGTAGCACCACGGCACCACTGAACACTGCAATGCCCGCCGCCGATGCAGCCAGTTCCCGCCGCATCGCTTCCCAGCGGGGAACGGGGTAGAGCACAACCAGACGTCGCGGCCCGTCACCGTCCCGCGTCCGAGTCGCCGCCACGAAGAACTCCGTTCCTCCCAAACTCCGGCGAGCGAATCCGGTGAACGTCGCCGGCAAGCCGGGTTCGCCCGTCACCGTCTGCTGCAGCCAGCGCGAAGCCGGCGACACCGCCAGCGTGCCCATCACCGGCCGGCCGACCGCGTCCGTGAGGACGAATTCCGCACCGGTCAGGGCCCTCAATTGCCGCAATACGTTCTCGGTCAGCGGATACCGGGCCTCCCGCACCGCATCCAGCGCCTGCTGCAACTGCCGCACGGTGTGCTGTTCCCAGCGCTGCATCGCGACCCGCGTCACCGCAACCATCGCCAGCACGACGACCAGCCACGAAAGCGTCAGAAACGGAACGAAAATCTGTTTTCGGATCGTCCAGCGCACAGTGCCACTCCGGCATTCGCACGGCATGCCGGCCGCCCGCGTCCCCGTTCGCCGAGAACCCGCCAACTCCGGCCGTTCCACTTTGACCGGTCCCCGATGCGGCGGCAACCGAGTCCGGGTCGCCGGCCGAGCGGTGGCGATGTTTTCGCCACCATGGTGAATTCTTCGCCACCCGCACGGAACTGCACACGGGTGCCGCAGATCGTCTCACGACGCGGTCACGGATCCGCGAGGCCCCTTTGGCCCCAGCAGCACTCCGGAATGCCTGTGTGTGGAGCGCGCTCCCGTTGCGCCTGATCTGCACTGGCCGGGTCTGCAGAGCGACGGTTTGCTTCCGATGCAGTCCTGTCTCGAAGGAAGCACCGAACGCCGACGCCGGGCTCGAAGCGAGCGTCACAGCCGGCACAGATTCTCATCGACGCGGCACGCCACTTGCTCTGCCGCGATCGCCCCGTGCCGGTGTCGAACGTGGCCGCCCGGGATCGGGCGGCGTCCGGCCGGAAGACGTCCAATACCGACGAAGTTCCAGAAGGTTGGGCCGACGATCGCCGCGGAGCGAGGGCTCGTCGCGTCCGGCCAACCGCCCCATCATCGGGCGTCACAGCGCAAACCACGGAGACGGAAACCGATGACGAACGCGAAACGTTACTCCTGCCACACACGTGCAACGACCGGTCGGCCGTTCGGTGGTTCGGCGGATGGAAGAGCGACCGTTCACGCCGAAGCGTGTCGCACCGGCGCCCATTGCCGGCGATGGCGTCCGTGCGGACGTTCGCGGCGTCGCAAACCGGGGTTCACGCTGATCGAGCTTCTGGTGGTGATCGCGATCATCGCGATTCTGATCGCCCTGCTCCTGCCGGCCGTTCAACAGGCCCGCGAAGCCGCGCGCCGCACACAATGCAAGAACAACCTCAAACAGCTCGCCCTGGCCGTACACAACTACATGGACACGAACAAGTACCTGCCGCCCAGCGCGACCGTCGATCTGTCGGTGACCGTGACCGGAAACAACGGCTCCTGGGGCGTGCACGGCCGACTGCTGAACTTTCTGGAACAGGACAACCTGTTCAACATCGTCGATCTGAACGTGGCGTGGGATTTTCAGACCCCCATCGACGGCCTGCGGATTCCGCTGTTCCAGTGTCCCAGCGAGATCAAAGCCGACGAAGCCCGTGATCCGGGCGGCGGAAAAGTCACTCTGTATGCGACCAATTACGGGTTCAACTTCGGCACCTGGTTCGTCTTCGATCCGGCAACCGGTCGTGGCGGCCGCGGTGCGTTCTTCCCCAATGCCAGTCTGACCTTCGCCGATTTCCTGGACGGCACCAGCAACACCCTGCTGGTCTCGGAAGTCAAGGCCTGGCAGCCCTACATGCGCAACGGCGGACCGCCCAACACCGTCATGCCGCAGACCGTCGCCGATGCCGCCACGGTGATCATGAGCGGAGCCCAGTACAAAAACACCGGCCATACCGAATGGCCCGACGGACGCGTTCACCACACCGGCTTCACGACCACATTCCCGCCCAACACCCAGATCCTGATCACCGCACCCAACGGAACGATGGTCGATGCCGACTACAACTCCTGGCAGGAAGGCAAAAACGGCCGGGCCGGGAACCCCAGCTATGCGATCATCACCACCCGCAGTTGGCATCCCGGGATCGTCAACGCGGCACTGGCCGACGGCTCCGTCCGCAGCGTCGGGGAAAACATCGACATCAACGTCTGGCGAGCCCTCGGAACGCGGGACGGCGGCGAAGCCATTTCCGAGTTCTGACCTTGCGGTTCAGGGCCCGCAGTCGCCGAAGCGGACACGTGGGGTTCCGAAACGCGCACCAGGCGCAACCCATCCGTCCTCGATTCCCGGCGTGCGATTTGCACTCGCCGACGGCGCGCCATGCGGAACCGTTCCCCGCGAACATTCCCACGCCGGGCGGGTGCCGCTGCGTTCGAAACGCCGCCACGCCTCATTCGCCGCCGTCAAGGTCTCCGGCTGTGCAGACCGGCTGCTGCCTGCGGGCCCGAGCCTGTCGGTGACCGCACCACCGCGGCGTCCTTTCGCATCTCGCAGGGGCCGCATAGACTGTTCCCCGCTACGCGGAAGGCTGTGGGACGGACGCTCGGCGAGGTGCAAACCGAAACATGGCGATCAAACAGACGTGGGTGCTGATCCCGTCACATGGGTTGGAAGACCTGCCAACGGATCTGGGCGAAGACGCCGCGGCGGGACTGTTGCACGCATTCGCGATCGGCTGGCATCCGCGCGTGCTGCTGCAGACGCGGGCCCGTCCGGGCTGGTGGCGCGCCGACGACCCGCCGCCGGAAGCCACTGGCGGTCTTTTCGTACTGCCGTCGTGCAGTCGGGAACTGATACCGGACGACTTCGAGCGGGACATCGCGCAGCGCGGCGGTTTCGTCCTTCCCACCAGCGAGGACCGGTCCGAAACGCTCGAGAACCTGCGGCGGCTGCTGGATTCCATCGAGCGACGCGACGACGCTGGTGCAAGGAACCGTGCGGACGATGAAGTCC
>RFHO01000517.1 GCA_003696385.1 Planctomycetota bacterium
CTTCCTTGTTGCGTATGACCACTTCCCGCTCGATCGCCACGCTCGGTTCCATCTGTATCCATGCGTCCGATCCGCTCACCGGCGCGGTCGGTCCTAGCCCAGAAGATTCTCATCTGCTTCCCGAAGCAGATCGTAAATCTCCTCCCGCGTCGTACTCTGACGCAGGAACTTGCGAAACCGCTCCTGCTGCAAATGCCGGAACACCAGATCCATCGCCTTCAGATGCAGCTCCGGCTTGTCCGACGGACTCAACAGCAGAATCGCCGTATACACCGGCTGCCCATCCAGTGCAGCAAAATCAATCCCCCGCCGGCTGCACCCGATCGACGCCACCACCCGCTCAAGCCCCTCCACCTTCGCATGCGGAGCAGCAACCCCCTTGCCAAATCCGGTCGTCCCCCGCGTCCGCTCGCGGGCAATGATGCTCTTGACAATGCTGTCTACGCGGCCACCGTCGATCGCACCCACCTCCGCCAGCACGCGAACCAGCTCGCGAATCGCGCCGTTGCGCTCGGTGCTCTCCAGCTCGGGTACGATCGCCTCGGGATGAACCAGATCCTGTAGCCTCATCCTCCCTCACTCCGCGGCCGCGCCGCCAGGCCGCTCTTCCCCGACCCGTGGCGGATGCTTGCGGTTCCGCACCCGCTCCTTGTGATCCCGGATCTGACGCTCCGCCTTGTCCACCGCCAGATCCACCGCCGCATACGCATCATCATGCTCACAATGGGCCACAAACGGACCCGCCCCGTCGGCGTGAACCACCAGCTCAACACGATGCCGGCCATCCACACCGTCGAAAATCACCTCTACCTCCCGAACGCGGTTGAAATATCGGGCCAGCCGCTCCGCCTTCTGCTCACAGTAGCTCCGCAGCCCGTCGCTGACCCCCATGTGACGTCCGGTGACCTTCACCTGCATCGCAGGGCCTCCTTGCGTCCGGGCGGGCACCCCACACCGGCGACACCGCCTCCAGCCTTACCTACGCCGTAAACGCCACATGGTGCGTCCACGCCGGGGGTCCGCACCGCCAGAGGCGATACTCAGCCCGGGCGAATGTAGCCGATGCCGCAGGCGATCGTCAAGCACCACGCCGCAGACCCGACGACCGCCGCACGCGCGCTCAACCGCGATAAGGACTTCGAATAACGGAACTTACAAATCTGAACCCGCAGGACATGAGCTGCGAACGATCAGACGCGGGGGCACCAGAACCCGGCTCGGAGCATCCCGCCGAAGCTTCTCAATCCGGGCCCGCGCCGTGTCAAACGCCCGCCGGGCAACCTGATCCCACTCCGGCTCGATCGACGTCAGCGGAACCGGAAGCTGCTCGCACAACGCCGTGTTTCCATGTCCGATAACCCAGACTTCCTCCCCCACCGCCCGACCCGCGGCCCGCAGCCACCCCATCGCAAACGCCGCCAGCACATCGTCCCCGCAGACCACCGCGTCCACCCCGGCCAGACGGTCCTCCAACCCCTCAGCCGCCTCCGCCACCTCCACCTCGACCTGCCTGCGGGCCGCCTGCTCACGGACGCCCTCGGCAAACCGTCGTTGCCGCGGATCCCCGGCAACCAGACACAAGAACCTTCGCACCTGCCTCGGCAGCGCGCGAACCGCCAGCCGGCCCGCCTCCGCCGTGTCCGGCGCGATCACGTCGCCCGACAGGCCTTCGCTCTCGTCACACAGCACGCACGGCATCGTCCCGAGCCGTCGCCGCAGCGCCGACTGGGCCGGCTTGGGGACCGACCCGAGCACGATGGCCGCGTCGGCACGCTCGGCGGGCAGCTCGGCGATGGACACCGGCAGATCACGCTTCTGCGACGCAAGGACCGAAACCAGCGTGACATACTGCTGCTGGCCCGCATAACGCGACAGGGCTGCGACAAACGGGGGCAGCACAGGCACGTCGGCCGCAGGCACCAGAACCAGCACCGCCAGTTGCCGGCCGGTGGCGAGCGAACGGGCCGCGAAACTGGGGGTGTAGTGCAGCTTCCGGCACGCGGCGAGCACCTTCTGCCGGGTGGCCTCGGAGATGTCCGGGCGGTTGTTCAGCGCACGGGAAATCGTGCCCCGCGACAGCCCTGTCAGGCGGGAGATGTCTTCGATCGTGACCTTTTTGCGCATGAGCCCCGGGCCTCCGAGCCGGCGCGAAGGGGATCATTACCGGACATGCGGAGAGCGGATGGATCGCATGCGTTTCCCCCTGGCGAGTCGCGTCGAGCGCATTGTACCGCCGGTCAGGCCCGACACAATCGAAAAATGACACCGGAGCCGCTGCGCGGCCGTGCGCGCTTCCGAACCTCCCCCAGGCGGGCCGCCTGTGCGCCTAGCGGCGGCCGACGGTCTCCTCGAGCAGTTTGGGCGCGTCCTGATAGCCCAGCGGCGCCAGCCCGAACAACTGCTCGCCGTTGGAGACCAGCCCGCGTTTGAGCGTGCGCAGGATGGTCGGGTCCCCGTCTTCGGGACCTTCGTTCTGCATCAGGTCGCCGGATTCCTGCGTGTGCCGCAGGCCCAGCAGGTGGCCGATTTCGTGGGCCGCGACGCGTCCGATGGCTACGCCCAGATCGTTCAGGTTGGTCACCGGGTTGGCCAGGTTGGAGTTCTCGATCGTCAACTGCCCGACCGAGATCGCGAACGTGATGCCCGCCCCCGTGGCCGTTTCGTTGCGCGGGTCGATGTAGTCCGAGATCCCCAGCAGCCCCGTCGTCCCCAGCGGCGCCGTCCCGCCGACGTACATCCGCAGGAACGGCGGCTGCGGCTGGGTCGTGTCGTCGGTCGTGAACACATCAACCTGAAAGTCGGCGTAGATCGACTCCACCGTGTTCCTGATGGTCTGCTTGAGCGTCACCGTGTCGCTGGCGCCGAAGTTCGGATTCACCGTGAAAAAGTCGTTGAAGTCCGCGGCGTCCAGTTCCGGAATGTCCATCGGATCCAGTCCGGCGACACTGATCCCCCTGCCACCGACAAAATCCAGCAGCACCCGCTGCGGACGCGTGTCCACGATCTCGCTCTCGCGGGCGATCCGCACGTTGACGCTGACGCCGCCATCGACGACGGCATAGAGATGGTCCATGTCGCGCGGCACGACCAGCCGGGTGTCACGGGTAAACAGAATAAAGCCCGACTGATACCAGGCAAAAATGTCATACTGGCCGGGGTTCGACGGGCTCTCTTCCAGCAGCATGAGGCTGAAGCCTCCGCCCGGGTCGAACACCTCGCCGTAGCCCGGCAGGTCTGACAGACTCAGAAAGATCCGGTCGCCCGCATTCATCGGACCCAGGTCGAACACCTGCCGATCCACGTTCGGCGCAACCAGCACCGTGGCCTGATCGTTGACCAGCGGAATCTGCGGCGTATCGGACGAGATCGTGTCCGTAAAGCCCGACACCACCTGCACGGTCGCCTCGGCGTACGCCCGCACCGGATCCGTCCGGTCGGTGTCCACCTCGACCCACAGGAAATACTGCCCCGGCGGAACGTCCTCGCCGCCGAGGCTCGGAACGTCCGCCAGCGACAGCGCCCGCGGTACGGTCAGCACCACGTCGTTGCCGCTGGGAGGTTTCGTATCCAGCGGGATGTCGTTCGCCGCCGCCACCCCCGCCACGATCGTCTGACCGTCCGCGCTGACCGCCACGGCAGCGACCGGTGAGACGCACGGCTGAAGCGTCTGAAGCGCTGAACCATCGGCGGCATTCCAGCTCCGCAGCGTGGCGTCATCGCTGCCGGTATAGAGCGTCGCACCGTCCGGCGAGATCGCCAGCGCCACCACGTCGGCCACGTGACCCTCGAAGCTTGTCCCGGCAGCCCCGCTGTTGGGATTCCACGACCGGGCCGTGTTGTCGTCGCTGGCGCTGTACAGCGTCGCCCCGTCCGGACTGAACAGCAGATCGTTGACCGCCTCATCGTGGGCATCGATGGTGCGGATCAGACTGCCATCCGCCATGTTCCACAGACGAATCACCCCCGCGTCGTCGCCGGTCGCGAGCAGATTGGCATCAATCGGCGACAGCGCCACCGCCCGGACAGCCTGATCATGATCGAAGCTGCGAAGCTGACTGCCGGCAGCCACATCCCAGACGATCGCCTTGCGATCGCTCGAACCGCTGACCAGCCGGCTCGCATCGCTGCTGAAGGCCAGATCATTCACGCCGGCGGTGTGCCCGCTGAGCGTGCGGATCAGTGAACCATCCGAAACGTTCCGCAGGCTGACCGCCCCCGACGCCAGACCCGCCGCGAACTGGGTCCCGTCCGGCGTCAGCGCCAGGGCCTGGACCGTGCTGCCCAGCGAGACGCTGTACTTCTGCGTGCCGCTGGCCACGTCGAAGGCCCGCACCGTGCCGTCGTCCGAGCCGCTGAGCAGAGTCTGCCCGTCGGGCGTCAGCACCGCCGCCCGCACCGGACCGTCGTGGCCGCGGATGATCCCCTGCTGCTGCCCGCTGCTGTCATAGACCACGCTGCGGGCGTCGCACGTATCGCGGTCGCGATCCAGCCCGGCCCGCGTGAACCGGGCCGCCGACGGATCCACGTCAAACTCCGCCTGCACCCACAACTGCGACCCCGCAGCGACGACGATGTTCTTCACGCTCGGCGGCGGGATGCGCAGCGTCACCGACGGGACCGGAATCCCGACGCTGATCAGCGTCTCAGCCGTACTGGTCACGCCCGTGTCGTCCGTGACCGTCAGCACCACGCGGAACGTGCCGGGAACCGGATAGGTGTGCGCCACCACCGGCAGCAGCTCGCGCGAGCCGTCGCCGAAGTCCCACTGATACTGCACGATCTCGCCGTCCGGATCGAACGACCCGCTGGCGTCGAAATTGAACACCGCCGGTGCGGACTCCGCACTTGTCCGATCGACGGCGATGCGGGCCACCGGGGCCTCGGTCACCACGATGTCCACCGTGGCCGACGCCGTCGCACCCTGATCGTCCGTCAGCGTCAGCCGAACCGTGAACGTCCCCGTGCCGGTGAACGTATGGCGTGGGGAGATGAGCTGGCTGGTGGTGCCGTCGCCGAAGTCCCACACACGCGAGACGATCAGGCCGTCGTCGCTGCTGCGGTCCGAGTTGAACTGCACCGTCAGCGGAGCCACGCCCCGCGTGATGCTCGCCGTGATCACGGGCGTGGGCGGCAGGTTGAAGGCCGATCCGGCGATCGGCTGTCCGGTCGAAGGCAGCCCGGGAAGATTGAGCCCGCCAAGGTTGCATCCGCCTGTGCTCAGGATCGCGGCCACGATCCCCAGCCCGCTACACAGCCAGCGTGTTTGGCGCATAAACTTCCGTCCTCGGTCGCTGAAGGTCCGATTCCCGCTGGTCAGTATCGAACGCCCAAAAAGTCGGATCAAGTCCGGACCGGCGGGGCTAGAATGGTACGAGATC
>RFHO01000518.1 GCA_003696385.1 Planctomycetota bacterium
AATCAGACCGGCGCAACGTTTCCAGTGAAACCTCTGGAGCTGCGTCACTTTGGTGTCGTGTTCTTTGTGCAGGACGACGCGACGAAAGAAGTCCTTCAGGCCGCCGCCGTACCGCTGCAAACGGCCGTGGTGACTTCGCCCCCGCCGCCAGCCGCGGCTACCAAGAATTGAACCGCCGGCGGCCACCGGCGTTCCGGCGCCGCCTGGGGTACGGCGCCGGCACGGCTCCAGCGAAGCGACGCGATGGGGTGTCTTCCGCCGCGACGGCCACGCCGAACGCGAATGCCGCGGTCACACCGCGCGATCGCCGCACCTCCCGCGCGGCGATCGTCCCTCAGCCCGGGAGTACCGAATGGCGACTTCGCCGAGATCACTGCGGACGGTGCTCTGGCGAGGTTTGCGTCTGCGCTGTCCGCGCTGCGGCCGGTCTTCGCTGTTCCGGACCTACTTCCGGATGGTCTCCGATTGCCCGGAGTGTGGCTTCCACTTCGAGCGTGATCCGGGCTACTTTCTGGGCTCGGTCTACCTGAACTACGGACTTACGGCTCTATCGATGACCGTGGCATACGTCACGCTTCATCTGGGGCTGGGCGTCCCCAATCGCGTGTTGCTAGGGCCACTGCTGGTGTGGTGCGTGGTCTTCCCCCTGGTGTTCTTTCGCTTCGCCCGGGCGTTGTGGCTGGCGATGGACTGTTATTTCGACAACCCCGACCGTACGCTGCCGAATTGCTACGGCGACAACCACCGCCGAAGCGGCGGACAACCGGAGGAACGGATGTCCGGAACGGATTGCGCTCCGCGACCGCTCGGCCCGACAGACACCGATGCTCCGCCGGCACGGGATCCACTTGGGCATTGATCGACGGTCCGGCCCGTCGCCGGCCCACCTGTGGCGTGCCCCCGCGAGCCCGAGGGGCTTGGAACGAGGGCTCGCGGCGCGCCGGGCGTCTCGCCGCCAAGCCGAGGCGGACGGAAACCCGTGTTCGACACATCGCCGGATGGGACGGACGGTCACTCAGCCCGTTGGCATGTCCGACCGGCCGCGTGCCGGGACGCAACGGCAACTCGGAGGGTAAAGCCGGTTCCCATCTCCCCACGCGACGTGCTCTGAATCGAAAGACGGAGACCGACCGATGCGACAACTTCAACTCAACCACGTGGCGATTCATGTGGCGGATGTCGAGGCAAGCTGCCGGTTCTATGAGGACGTGCTCAAGCTGGAACGGATCCCGCGACCGGCGTTCTCGTTTCCGGGTGCGTGGTATCGCCTGGGCGCGGACCAGGAGTTGCATATCATCGGCGGCCGAACGGAACCGGTGATCGCGGGCAGTCGCGGCAACCACTACGCACTGCTGATCGACGACATGGATGCCTGGGAAG
Organism: Planctomycetota bacterium; assembly: GCA_003696385.1. Lineage (GTDB taxonomy): Bacteria > Planctomycetota > Planctomycetia > Planctomycetales > Planctomycetaceae > J052. The sequence goes on from RFHO01000518.1 coordinate 1,381, forward strand.
CCCATTTCCGCGAAAAGGACGTTCCCTATCTGCCTCGGCGGACGCGGCCGGACGGCGCCTGGCAGATCTATGTCACCGATCCGGATGGCCATGTGATCGAATTGTGCACGCCTCCGGGCGTCGCCTTTACCGAGGGACGGGAGGCGGAGTGAGCCGGGTCCGCAACTGGCCGGGAGTTCCGACGCGCACCGCTTTCGGTCCGCTTCGGGCCGGATGCGCCTGAATCGCCGCGGCCGGACACGGCGCGCACCATGCGGTGGTTCGCCGCCGCGGCAACCGGAATGTGAGGCTTCGAAAGGGAGTCAAGCTCGATGGTTCGAAGACTGCTCCGATGGACGCTGATCGTCACACTGCTCGCCCTGTGCGGCGGTTCGGTCGTGGCGAAGGACGATGCAGCGCCGCGCGACCGTCGCCCCAACGTGCTGTTCCTGGTCTGTGACGATCTGAACTGCGACCTGGGCTGTTATGGTCACCCGCAGGTCCGCTCCCCGAACATCGACCGCCTGGCCCGTCGCGGCGTGGTGTTTCTGAACGCACACTGCCAGTATCCTCTGTGCTGCCCGAGCCGCGCCTCGTTCATGACCGGCCTGTACCCGGATCAGACGCTGATCCATCGCAACGCAATCTACGTCCGGGAACACGTCCCGAACGTGTTGACGTTGCCTCAGGCGTTCCGCCGGGCCGGATATTTCGCCACGCGAATCGGCAAGATCTATCACTACAACGTTCCCAAGCACATCGGCACGGGCGGTCATGACGACCCCTATTCGTGGGACTACACCATCAATCCCCGCGGCCGGGATCGCGACGACGAACCGCTGATCTTCAGCCTCAGACCAGGGAGCTTCGGTGGAACCCTGAGCTGGTTGGCGGCGGAAGGCGACGACCTCGAGCAGACCGACGGTATCGCCGCAACCGCAGCCATCGAACTGCTCGAACAGTTCGCCCGCACGGGGAAGCGCTTCTTCCTGGCCGTCGGCCTGTACCGACCGCACACGCCTTATGTGGCGCCGAAAAAGTACTTCGAACTCTATCCGCGCTCGGAAATCACCGTGCCGAAGGTACCGCCCGGGTATCTCGACACTCTGCCGGAACCGGCTCGGCGTTCACTGACACGCAAGAAAGAGCAGAACAATCTGCCTGAACACCTCGCCAAACAGGCCATTCAGGCCTACCGCGCCGCCACCACCTTCGCAGACGCCCAATTGGGGCGGATTCTCGATGCCCTCGACCGGCTCGGCCTGACCGACAACACCGTCGTGGTGTTCACCTCCGACCACGGCTACCACATGGGCGAGCACGGCTACTACCAGAAGACCACGCTGTTCGAGAACGCGACGCACGTGCCGTTGATCATCGCCGGCCCGGGCGTGAAGGCGCCGGGTGCCCGCGCCGCCGGACTGGTTGAGATGGTGGACATCTATCCGACGCTGGCGGAACTGTGTGGCGTCAAGCCGCCGCCGTACCTGTCCGGTCGCAGCCTCGTCCCGATGCTCGTCGATCCCACAGCCAGCGTCCGCGAAGAGGCGTTCACGCAGTACGACGTGGGCTACACGATCCGCACGCCGCGGTACCGGTACACGGAGTGGGGACCGGAAGGCCGGCTCGGGGCCGAACTGTACGATCGCTCGACGGATCCCGAAGAACTGCGCAACCGCGCGGACGATCCGCAGCTGGCCGAAGTCCGCAAACAACTGGCCCGACGGCTCCGCCAACGCATCGCGGAAGCCAACCGTCGCCCGAAGGGCGTGGTGCAGATCCGGTTCGAGAACCGCCGGCGTGTGCCGTACTGACCCACGCGCGGAGGTCACCGTCGGGCCGTCAGTCCGCCGATCACGCCGCGGCACAGCGCCGCCACACCGGTCGGCGGCACGGTGTCCTGTTCTTCGATGAACCGCCACACCTCGGCGGCTGCGCCGTGCAGGGATGCATAGGCGGCGACGGTGCGATACGCGTCCTCCTGCCACACGAGCTGACGGCTGAACCCGCGCACGTACCGCAGAGCGTCTTCGGCACTGCGCCGCGCCGCCAGACGACAGGCCAGTCGCAGCATCCATACTTCCTTCCACTCGCGGAAGTCGTCTTCCGAGATGGTCGGATCGGGCGCCAGACGCTGCAGCGTCGCCACCAGGTCGTCGATCGCCCCGCTGTCGCACAGCGGAGCCGTCTTCCGTTCCGCGGCCCACACCACGTCCGGCCGGAACCGGGTTCCGCCGGCCAGCTTCCGCACGATCTGCTTCTGCTGTTCCGTTTGAGCCAGAACGCTCAGCCGATAGCCCAGAAACTCCACGGGCAGCAATTCTTCACGCACGTCGACGTCTTCGGCACCGGCAACTCTCTGCAGCTCGTCCAACACATTGCTCAACAATCCCCACTCGGCCGCTTCGCGCAGCAGGATCGCCGTCAGCCGCTGCCGCAGCACCGCCCGCCGCTGCAGGTTGCGAAGGTTGGCGCGATAGTCGATGGCGGCGCGGCGTGCTTCGGATTCCGACTCCAGTTCCAACGCCGACCGCAACTGGGCGGCAACCGCATCGATACCGCCCTGAGCCAGTTCACGGTCTCGCTGGTCGGTGGCCACCGTGGAGGGTGCGACCGCACGGAGGTACGCCAGACCGCGCTGCACCCAAGTCCACGCCGCTGCCGCATCGCCTTGGCGGGCGTGAAAGCGTGCCAGTTCCGCTGAAGCCTTCGCCATGACGAACTGGGGGCCGACGTCGTTCTCTTTCCACCGATAGATTCCGACCAGGTCGGGAAGCCGGAACGCCGGCGGAACATCGGCCTGCTCGAGAACGGCCGCCGCTTGCCGGGCGAATTCCGCCGCCTTCTCGGGATCGGTACCGCCGAAGGTCGTCGCCAGACGGGCGGCCACGAACGCCGCCTCTCCGGCGCTTCGGCCCTTCGCCTGGTCGACCACCTTTTGCAGGGCTGAACCGGGCTCACCACGATACAGCAGCGATGTGGCCAACTCGGCGAAAGCCTCGGCACGGCTTTCCGCGTTCCGAAGCCGGACGAGCCAGCGGGTGGCCGGATCGACCAAGCCGTTCGCTCCCAGCACGATCGCCACGCCCACCGTCTGCGGCGCGTCCCACGTGAACACCGGAGCATTCGCGGCCAGCCGATCCACGTCGTACAGCCGCAACGATTCGGCTGCTTCGACGAAGACCGCATGCAGCGCGATCGGCCCGGAATGTTGGTGCCCCAGCAACCACTGTTCGGCCTCCTGCGTACGATCCAGGGCGATCAGCAACGCCGCCAATTGCATCGCAGCGTGAATTGGAAATCGTCCGTACCGCGGCAGCGACTCGGCAACCTGCATGGCCTGATCGACGGCCTTGGCGGCCTCCGCGCGCCGATTTCCCGCCAGCTGTAGCCACCCCAGTCGGACGATCGGCAGCACGGCATACGACGATTGCGGAGGACGTAGCCTGGCAAACTGCGCGATGTGTTGCCGCGCGGTCTCGAATTGCCCCATTTCGACCAGGGCTTCGGCCAGCAAGCGGCGGCAATAGTCGGGGCTGCGATTGCGATCACGATCCAGGACCGTTCGCTCCAGCCGAGCCAGAGCCCGCCGCAGAATCTCTTCCTCGCTGGGAACGTCGTTCCGCGTCGCCCGCGTCTGTTCGCCGCCCGTCTTCTTGCCGGTGCCGCCCTCCTGTCCTGTCCCGGCTCCGTCGGTCACCTCCGTCCGACCGTCCGGCTTTCCGGCAACCCGGGCTCCCGGAGAAACCACCGGCGGCTGGGGCTCCGACTCCGGCCGCAACAGGTAGTACCCCACCCCCGCCACGACGATGAGCCCGAGGACGGTGCCGACCACGACCGGCGTGGTCGAACGCGGCTTTTCCTGCTCGGACGGCCGATCGGATTTCCTGGGTGCCGGCGCCGTGAACACGGGCACCAGGCAATCCGGATTCGCACACCGCACTTCCTTGCCGGCGGCGTTGTCCGGAGCGAATCCGGGCGTCTCGCACATCGGGCAAACCACCCGCAGCATGCGTCCTTTCGCCGGCTTGCGACTCAACCGGATCGCCCGCTTCAGGACCGCGCGGTCGACTTCGAACGGATCTTCTTCGGTTTTCGCGTCCGTCGGCGGACGTTCCGGCTTCTTTTCGACCGGCGCCCTGGCCGGCGCAGGCTTTCCCTTGCCCCGCATCGGGGCGCCGCAGAACGGACAGTTCTCGACGTCCTCATCCAGCACGGACTGCTTGCACGAAGGACAGGTGGGCAGATCCATCGCGGTGAACCTTCCTCGAGCCGATCGACGGCAATACAACGGCGGTACCGAAATCATGTCTGCCGAGACGGCACCGACACGCACCCGGATCTCCAGGCCGCGTGCTCTGGAGTATACCGCCTGCCATCGACACCGACACCCACGGCTCGCGGCCGAACTCCGTCGCTCGGGACGATGGACCGGGACCGCGGGAATCGACGATCGCCGCCGGAGTCGCAAAATGGGCAAACCGGCGAAGCTCCACCGAGCAGAACGATTGCTCGTGCAATAGCGTCTGTGCATCCCGGCGGCTGGCATGCACCGAGCGCCGCTACGGCACAATCGTCGAAGTTTACCCGGTCGACACCGCCAAAGTGGCGATTGTCGGAGTTTTTCCTCTCACGACCATCGTGATGGTCCAGACTTGAACCGAACGGCAGCGGTCAGGTGCCGTGGTGTTCCGACCGGTTCGGAATCGAACGCGCCGGTCATGAGGGTCGAGAGGGGAACCATGAACAGAGACGCCAAAGTCGGCTTCGCACTGGCCATTCTGCTGATGGGGATCGCTGCCGCGCTGTGCTTCCCTCGCGAACAGCCCGAAGACATGCCGCAGTTGGAGGACGCCGGCAGCATCGATCGGCGGATCGCCCGTCAACCGTTCGCACCCTACCTGTCCGGTGAGCAGGACGTTCCGACCGTCGCCCTGGGTCCCGCGACCGAGCAGCCCGTTCCGCCCCCATGGAGCAGCGACACCGCCGAACCGGATCCGTTCGCAACCACCGAGCCGCCCCGCGACGCACTCTTCCCCTTCGTGGAAGAAAGCTCCGCGACGTCCGCGGGCCGGCCCACAACCCGGCCCGCGGCATCGTCGCACACGCGACCGCAAGCCGACGGCGGAACTCGTACCGGCGCCTCCCGGCCGAACGGCACTTCTGCGAACACCGAATCGCCGGCCGCATCCGAAACATTGCGCGGTCGCGTGCAGATCCTTCCTCCTCCGCCCCGGCGAAACGGGCATTCGCCCCACGGAGCGGCTCCGTCGCCACCGTACGCCGCCGCCGACCCGGCACGCCTCTCGAAGACCGACACGACATCGACGACACAGCCCACGCCGCAACCGTACCTGCGGCGAAAGGCGGCGGAGGACCGCGCGGCGACGACATCCAATCCCCGTGCGGCGGAATCGTGCGAACACCTTGCCGCCACCACGGGCGTCGAACAGTACACTCCGGCGGACGACGGTGAGACGCTCGACCTGTGGCCACCGTTCGACACCGGCCGCCGGGCCGACCCCCGCGCCGCAGTGGAACCGCTCCCTGCGCCCCGAACCTACCCTTCGCCCACTTCCGAAACAGCACGGGACGAAATGGTCGACGCAGGGATACCGCCCCGCGCTGCGCACGGCGAATCCGCCGCGCGCAGGACCAGCGCCGGTGCAGGGCCGCCCCCATCTGCCGGCACCGCGGCACTGCCTCCGGCGCACAATGCGCAGTGGCGCATTCTGCGCGACGACACGACGACGCCGAGGGCCGCCCCCCGCAATCCGTTCGAAACGCACGCACGGCCGAACGCGGAGCACAGCGGCTCGGTTGACCGGCCCGACGCTGGCAAAGGGCGCGTCGAGAGGCTCGATCCGCCACCGGGCCCCGCTCCGATCGCTGCCGGACACCACACCGCAGCCAAACCCGCCGTCCCGCTCACTCCGGCCGCCGCAAGCGAACGGTCGCCGCAAACCGACTCCACAAACGCCCGACGCGGCGACGGCGCATCACCCGGCGGCTACCGCATTCACGTGGTACGACGGGGCGAAACGCTGTCCGAAATCGCACTGCGGTACCTGGGATCGGTGGCGCGGTACCGCGAAATCTTTGACGCCAACCGCGACGTCCTCCGCGATCCAGACAGCATCCGCGAAGGCATGACGCTGCGGATTCCGACCGCTCGATCCGCAGCTCCGCGGAACCGGCCCATTCCGGCCCACCGCATCCGCGCCGCCCGGGACGCCCAATGAAGCCCCCATCC
>RFHO01000519.1 GCA_003696385.1 Planctomycetota bacterium
CCGCAACGACCGTGCCGTGCAGCCGCCGACCGGACGGATCGAGGAGAACCACACGCCGGGATGGTCGCCGATTCAGGGCGCCTTCTGGCGGGCCGGTGGCATCGCGGCGGACTTCAAGCATGAAGAAGTCCTGCCGCGGTTCACCGACGAAGCCATCGCCGTCATCCGTCGGCACGCCGCCGGCACGCAGTCCGGCCGGCAGCCTTTGTTCCTCTACCTGGCCTATCCCGCTCCTCACACGCCGTGGCTGCCCGACCAGCGGTTTCGAGGCTCCAGCGGTGCCGGTCTTTATGGCGATTTTGCCGCCATGGTGGATGCCGAAATCGGGCGCGTGCTGGCGGAGCTGCGACGCCAACGCATGTTCGACCGGACGCTGCTGATCGTCACCTCCGACAACGGTCCGGTCTGGTATCCGCAGGACGTGCAGCGGTTCGGCCACGATTCCGCCGGCGGCCTGCGCGGCATGAAGGCCGACGCGTGGGAGGCCGGGCACCGCATGCCCTTCCTCGTCCGCTGGCCCGAATACGCACCCGCCGGCGCGGTCTGCCGGCAGGTGATCTGCTTCACCGACGTGATGGCCACCCTGGCAGACGTGTGGGGCTTGCCGCTGCCCGAAAACGCCGGTGCCGACAGCTTCAGCTTCCTGCCGCTCATCCGGGAGCCGCAGCGTGCCGAACCCGTCCGCGGGCCCTTCGTGATGAAATCGGGCAATGGAAAACTGACGCTCGTCCGCTGGGGCCGCTGGAAACTGATCGACGGTCACGGCTCCGGCGGGTTCACCCGTCCGGGCTTCCGTCGGCCGGAGCCGGGCGAGCCTCCTGGGCAGCTCTACGACCTCGCGGCAGATCCGGGCGAAACCCGGAATGTGTACGCGCAGCATCCGCAGATCGTGCGCCGGCTGTCGGCACTGATGAAGCAGATCCGGGACGCTCCGATGTCCCGCAAATTGCCGCTGCCCGAACCGCTGCCGGCGCCGTCGAACGCGGATTCGCGCCGCTGATAGCACGTCGCGTTCCCGAGTCGCCATTCGCACGCCCGGCCATCGTTTTCAACTGTTTCGATACTCTCCGAACGGGTGTGTCGGGCGGTCGTACCGCGGTCTCCATTCCCGACGGCCGTTTGCATCCGTTCCGGACCGAGCGGCATAATCTTTTCACCAGGTGCAGGCGACGAACAACCGCTCCGCGCCGGCAACGGTGGCACGTGCCGGAACCGAAGTCTCCCGTCTGCCGGTGGCGCGTGCCGATCCAGCGGGCCTGGGCGGCCGCAAACGCGGCCCCGTTCAACCGGTTTGCGCAGCTTCCGCAGGCGACGCAGTCGCACCACGCCGCCCAGGCGGCGCGACGGTCATAATGCTCGCGATCGCTACCCGATTTCGGGCGCATCGGGCGCAGCCCCAGCATCGTTCGAGCCGATAGGAAGGCAGACGGTGCGCGCTGCGCTTGACTGGCGGGGGTGCGCCGTCTCCGGCGGGCCGAGCCCCGCACGCCATGAGATCGGCGAGGCGTTCCCGCCGGCACAACGCCGCGCGGCCCAATGCGCATTCCGGCTGGTCGACCCGCCGGGGAGAAGGTCTGCGCCGGGCCGGGTGGAAGAAGGTCACGGCGGCGAATCGGAACGGGATCGGGCAACACAGGAGCGGCGGACGTGTTTCGTGGAATGTCGCGGGGCCGCGGAGAGCACGCACTCACCGTTGAGTGGGCCGCGTGCGTGCGGTGGGCCTTCGTGGCCTTGGCGCTGTCGTCATCGACGGCGTGGGGCGCGGACGGTGCGCCGCGGACACCATCCGACAGCGACGCAGAAGAAGCGGAAACGTCCCCGGCCGACAGCTTCCGGATGCATGCCCGCCTGCTGGCCGCCGACCCGTATCCTTCCGCGAAGCAGTGCGGGCAATGCCATCCGAAGCACTATCGGGAATGGTCCGTCTCGGCCCACGCCTACGCGCAGCTCAGCCCCGTCTTCAACGCGATGCAGAATGCCGTCCGCAAACTCACCAACGGCACGATGGGCGATTTCTGCATCCGCTGTCACACGCCGGTCGGCATGGCGCTCAATGAACCGATCAACATCAGCCAGCTCGACCGGCACCCCACGTCGCGGGAAGGCGTCACCTGCATCGTCTGTCATCGCGTCGATCAGGCGTGGGGCCGCGGTGCCGGACGGCGGCGGATCGTCCCGGGCGATCTGTCGCAGCCGGTCTACGGCCCCACCGGTGCGCCCAATCTGCAGACCGTTTTGTCCGATCCCGACACGTACGGGCCGCTGACGACCGAACCCGACGGCCAACCCCGCCGCCGACTCGTGCACGGGCAGGCCGTCCGCTTCTTTCAGATCACTACCTCCGCCTTCTGCGGTACCTGCCACGACGTGTTCAGCCCCACCGGCTTCCGGCTCGAAGACGCCTTCAGCGAATACAAGAGTTCGCCCGCCGCCCGGGAGCAGGGCCTGTCCTGCCAGGATTGCCACATGAGCAAGGATCCGGGATTGCCGGCCGGTTACTACTTCGAACCGGTCGCCCGCGTCGGCAACCGCGACACGCCGCCTCGCAAGCGGACCAACCACATGATCGTCGGCCCGGACTATTCGATCGTGCATCCCGGCCTGTTCCCGCACAATCCGCTGGCCGTTCGCGAAGAAGGAGCGCCGCCGGGACCCGACCAGGGGCTGGCGACCCCGCGCGAATGGCTGCAGTTCGATTTCGCCGCCGGTTGGGGGACGGACGCGTTCGAACGGAGCGTCACTCCGCAAACCAATTTCCCGCCGGCGTGGGCGTCGGCCGCACGGCGGTATCGCGCCCGCGAAATCCTCGAGCAACAGTTCGCTCTGCTCAATGAATACCACCGCAAGGCCACGCGACTGCTCGCCATCGGCTATCGCCTGAGCGAGATCGAGCGCATTCCGGCATCCGACGGCGGGCTGGCCTTCCGCTTGCGAGTCGCCAACGGCACCACCGGGCACGGAACGCCGACCGGCTTCGACGCCGAACGGCTCGTCTACCTGCACGTGATCGTCCGCGACCGGCACGGGCGGATCGTCTTTCAGTCCGGCGATCTGGACCCCAATGGCGACGTCCGCGACGCACACTCGTTCTACGTCCACAACGGGGAGCTGCCCGAGGATCGGCAGCTCTTTTCGCTGCAAACCCGTTTCCTCACCCGCAACATCCGCGGCGGCGAACGCGAACAGATTCTGCCCATCGCGGTGTCGCTCGATCCGCTGCCGTTCGTCCGGCCGGAAACGCGACCGTTCACGGTCCTGGGACGCCCGATCGCGGCGCGCAAGCACAAGCACAACATCGAAGTCGGCGGGGCCCGGTGGGCCGAATATCACGTGCCGGCACACCGGCTGACCGGAGACGGCCCGTACACCGTGGACGTCGCGCTCAAGGCGCAGACCGTGCCGGTCAACCTGATTCACCGTATCTCGTTCGCCGGCTTCGACTACGGGCTCAGTGCCGCCGAAGTCGCCCGCAGGATCGTCGCCGGCAAGTACATCGTGCACACGCGCCGAGCGGTTTTCGAATGACGCCCGACCACGCTTCGCGAAGGAACGCACGCCTCGAGCCATGTTCGACAGCCCACGGACGGCACGGCCCGCGCGATTCGGATACACGACGGCGATGAGACCGCTCGTCGCCGCCGCGATCGCATGCATCGTGATCGCCGTCCGCCATCCGCCGGCTTCGGCTTCCGGCCATCCGGTGCACCACAGTGCCGATACTCGGCCGATCGCGCCGTCCGATGCCCGGCAGGACGCCGGAGCGGAAACGCCCGCCGCGCGGGCTGCTCGCGCGGCTCCGCCTGCCCGATTGGCCGTAAGCACATCGCCGGATTCCGAACCAGCAAGCGGCACAGGCGACGACGCGCAGACGACCCGCGGCGCGGCACCTGCCGCACGCAGCTCCGTCCGCCGAGCCAATGGCGCGGAGACTCCCGGCGACGCCGGATCCCCAGCCGACGCCCGCCAGCCCGGCCGGTCGCCGCTGCCGGATCCGTTCCGTTCTTCGTCACCGCAAGGTACGGCCTTGCCGCCACAGTTTCGCACGACGCCGTCCACTGCGCCGCCGGCCACGTCGCGCACCGTGCCCGGGCCGGCGTTCCTCCCGCCGGAAGTGCCCGCACCGCCTGCAGGAGCGGCGCATCGGGCCGACGCGTCGCCGCCCGCCGCGACGCACGAGCCACCGGCCGGATCGGAAGCAGCGCACGAGCAGGAACCGGAGCTGATCGGCGAGCAGCTTGCCGAGTGGCTCGACCACCACGTCCAGCACGACTGGGTGCCGTGGCTCGAAAAGCTGCTCTGTGCCGAGCACTTCGAATTTCGCACGCGGCTCGAACAGCAGCCCCGCGGCCTGCAGCCGATTCCCGAACGCCCGCCGCTGATCTTCGAATGGAACGAACTCTTCCTGGGACCGGGGCCGCTGCAGCCGGGCATCGAACTGCCCACCGGTGCGGTCTGGCGACCGGCGTTCTGGGTGTTCGGCGAACACCGGGTCGATATCGCGCACCAGGCGCTCCCCAACGGTGCCGCCGATCAGGCCCCCGGGCTGCGGTTCACCGAACTCGTCCAGCGGCTCGACCTGTTCGGCCAGTTGAACCTGACCGGAACCGAACGCATCCTGATCGGTTATCGGCCCTTCGACCAACAGGTCTCGCCCGACGGCGTGGCCGTCATCCGCCGGTTCAGTGCCTATGATTTTCAATCCGGCGATGCCCTCGACGGATACAACGCCGACATTCAGACGCTGTTCTTCGAGGGCGATTTCGGGGAAATCTTTCCCAACCTCGATCTGTACGACCGTAACCAGCTCGATTACGGCTTCAGCGTGGGACGCCAGCCGCTTTTGGCACAACAGGGGCTGTTGCTCAACGAAGACCGCATCGACGCGGTGACCATCAC
>RFHO01000520.1 GCA_003696385.1 Planctomycetota bacterium
CCAGCGCCGTGCATCGCGGAAGCAAACGGCGCCGGCATGACGGTACGAGCCGAGGTCTCCGGGACGGTGCGCGGCGGCCGAACCGGAAATCTCTTGGCATCAAAAGCGTGCCGCATCGCACAACGCCCCTGTGCGGCGCTGCCCGCCGACGGGCGTGTGGCTGCCGCGCTGGCCCAAACGCGGAACCTCACCGCCGCGTGCAATCCCGCCGCGTTCCCGGCACAGCCGCGGAGCGCGCCCATCCGCCAGCGCGGCGCCGGCTCCGTATCCGACGAGCGCCGGGGCATTGGCATTCGATTTGCTTGCGCTTGTCCCGGCGACGCTGGGCTGACAGCCGAGCCGACGGGTTCGTGCGGTGCCGAGCCGCCGCGCAACAGGCCGCCCCGTGGCTCGTCCGGATGTGCCAAATTGGCACACCCGCGACGAAGCGGGCAATCGATGACGGGAAAGTGGCGCGACTTCAGTTCGCGCACGAGTGCCCGATGGCACGGGGGACATCATGGTCCATGCGGCGGAAGCCACTTGGCACCGCGTCCACGAAACCGAAAAGCCGTGCAGAATCCACAACGGGCGAGAAGGAGGAGGACGAGGGATGCGCAAGGCACTCAGAAGATTCCTGATCTGCAGCCGACTGGACGGAAACCGTGAAGCGATCGAGTGGCTCAAAAATGCCGCAAAGCAACACGAACCCCACGCGATCCTGTTCGCCGGCGGGATCCTCGGCAAACCCGCCCCCGGCGAGGACCGCAGGCAACTGAGCCATGAGGCGGCGGAGACGTTCAAGAGCTTCTTCAAGGGGTTGGGCGACACCGGCGTCTACGCAGCCGTCATTCCCGGCTGGTACGACCAGCCGATCGACGAGTTCCTCAATCTGGCCCTGGACGCCGAGATCGAGTTCCCGAACGTGCATGTGGTTCACGGGACTCTGTTCGAGGAAGGTGACGTGGCGTTGTGTGGCGTCGGCGGTGAGCTGGCCGAAAAAGGCAGTTGCACCGGAGAGCATTTGACACGATCCCGGGCCGTGGCCGAATACATGCTGCGGATGCTCTGGAGATCGGACGTCTCGCGCAAAGTGCTGCTGTTGGGAAGTCCCCCGAACGGCAAACTGGGCGGCAGCATCGGCAGCGTCGTCGCGGGGGAGATCGTCGACAGCTACCACCCCGATCTGTGTGCCGTCGCCGGAGAAACGGAACACCGCGGTATGGACCGCGTGGCCCACACGGTGATCATCAACCCCGGTCGGCTGGCCGACGGTTCCGCCGCCCTGTTCGATTGGAACAAGCCTGATGGCGAGCAACTGGAGCTGCTGACCATCAAGTGAAGCGACTGATGCGCTGGGCCGGGGCCCTCACCCACCGGTGCGAAACCCGCAATGGCCTCCGCGACGCTTTCGTCCGTGCGGAGGCCGTTGCGCGCGCCGGCCGCACAATCGTGTCGCCCATGCCGAAACCGGCCGCTTGCATCCCCCCAAGCTGCGCAGCATCCGGCGGACCGTTGCGCCGGGCCGCGAGCCGCAGGCGCGGCGTGGAGGCTCTGCGGTCGCCTCACACGAGGTCATGAGCGACGAGCTTGTCCACGACCAACCGGCCGATGTTCAATGACGAAGTCGCCGCCGGCGACGGCGCATTCAGTACGTGCACGATGCGGCCTTCAGAGGCCACGACGAAATCGTCCACCAGTCGCCCGTCACGAGCCAATGCCTGAGCACGCACGCCCGCGGGAGCCGGCTCGACGTCCTCGCAGCGCACCTGCGGCACCAGGCGCTGTAGGGCTCGTACGAACGCCCGTTTGCTCAGCGACCGCCACATTTCGGCGCAGCCCGTCTTCCAGTGCCGCGCCGCCAGCCGCAGAAAGCCCGGATAGGTCAACGTCTCCGCCAGATCCCGCAGATTGACGTCGGTCTTCCGGTACCCCTCTCGGGCAAAGGCCAGGACGGCGTTCGGGCCGCACTCCACCCCCCCGCCGATCATCCTGGTGAAATGCACGCCCAGAAATGGAAACGCCGGATCCGGTACCGGGTAGATCAGCCCGCGGCACAGGTGCTCGGCGGTCGGCTTCAGCTTGTAATACTCTCCACGAAACGGCACGATCCGCGATTCCGGACGCATGCCCGCCAGACGCGCCACGCGGTCGCTGTGCAGTCCGGCCGCCGTGACCGCGGCCCGAGCTTCAACCACTGCTTGCGTCGATTCGACCACCACCCCCGTTGCGGTCGATCGCATGCCGATCGCGCGGGCTCCGCACAGGATCTGCCCGTCCTTGTCGCGAACGATCTCGGCCAGCCGCCGGCACACCCGCCGGAAATCCACGATTCCGGCTTCTGGAACGTGAATCGCCCGAATCCCCGCGGTGTGCGGCTCAATTTCCAACAACCGCTGCCGGTCGATCAGCTCGCATCGGACCTGGTTCGCCTGGCCGCGTTCAAAGATCCGCTCTAGGATCGGCAGCTCCCAGTCTTCGACCGCCACGATCACCTTGCCGCACAGTTCGAAGGGAATTCCTTCCCGCCGGCAGAACTCCTCCATCGCACGCTTGCCCTCGCGACAGTTCACCGCGCGCAGCGAACCCGGGCGATAGTAGATTCCCGAGTGCAGCACACCGGAGTTGTGACCGGTCTGGTGCACGCCCACGTCGGACTCTTTTTCCAGCACCACGACGCGCAGGTCGGGGCATCGCTCGAGCAGTCGATACGCGGTCGCCAGCCCGACGATGCCTCCCCCCACGATCACAATGTCGGCGCGGACTGTCATCGAAGAATCCGGTGCGCGGCAAGCGGCGTCTCAAAACCGCCGTCGAACGACGATCGGCGCGTTTCGCGGCGTCAGTCGCCGACCTCCACGATCGCCTCGATCTCCACAGCGATGTTGCCGGGCAGCGAGCCCATGCCCACCGCGCTGCGCGCCGCTCGGCCGTTCTCCCCGTACAGCGCGACCATCAGATCGCTGAAGCCATTGATCACCTGCGGATGGCGGGTGAAATCGGGCGACGCATTGACCATCCCCAACACCTTGATGAACCGTTTGACGCGGTCCAGCGAACCGAGGTGCTGTTCCAGCGTGGCGAGAATCGTCAGCCCCACCTGACGGGCTGCCAGGTTGCCTTCCTGCTCCGAAAGGTCGGCTCCCACCTTTCCAGTGATCATCGTCCCGTCGGGCTTCAGCGGCCCATGACCGGACACGTAGCAGATGTTGTCGATCTGTACGACGGGCGAGTACGTCCCTCCCGGTTTCGGCGCCGGAGGAAGTTCGAGTCCCAGCTCGGCCAGCTTTGCCGCTACCGACATGGCGTTCCCCTTGATCGCGAACCTCGTTTCGATACGTCGCCGCCGCGGCGCCGGATCGTGCCCGCGGCTCAACGGCCATCACCTTTCCTTGTACCCGTACAGCCAGCGAGCGGTCGTCAAACCGATATTGCGGGCCGAATGACGAGCACCCGCGGGAATCAGCAATTCCTCCCCCGGCCGTGGATGGTGGACGTGCCCCTCCACCTCGAATTCCATCTGCCCTTCCAGCACCATGACCAGCTCGTCGGTCGCGTGCACGAAGTCTTCCCAACACCGGCCCGGCGGATCCACCCACACTTCGCAACTGAACCCCCGGCTTCGCCACCGTCGAGCCACTTCGTCCGGATCGACCGCATGTCGTTCGGTGGACACCGCCGGATCCTCCAGTTCACCGCCTCCATTGGTCGCTCAACCAGCCGATCGGCGAATTGTGTCGCGCCGTGGGTGCGGTTACAACACACCGGCCGGCATTGGTCGGGCCATCGCCCGCCATCACTGCATCCGGAAGCGTAGACGCCGCACGACGGTTCGTGGAGCCTCGCGATGAACGACGCGTCCCGCACGTCTCCCGACTCGCCACCGCTCAGCCCCTCGGTCCCACCCACATTGCAGTGGCTCGGTACGCCACACACCGGATACCTTCGCCTGCTGGACCAGACCCAGCTTCCATTGCAATGTCGCTTCCGGGACTGCCGTCGCGTGGAGGACGTCGCCGAAGCGATTCGCTCCCTCCGCGTCCGCGGGGCGCCGGCCATCGGTGTGGCGGCCGCCTACGGCGTCGTGCTGGGGCTCCAAGCCGTCCGAAAGGCGCATGCCGATGCGTGGCGATCTGCCGCGGATGCCGCTGCAGAACGCCTGGCCGCCACCCGGCCGACGGCCGTCAATCTGTTCTGGGCCGTCGATCGCGTTCGCAAGGTCGCCCACGACGCAGCCGCGTCCCCACCGGACGAACGTCTGCAACGGGCCTGGCACGAGGCGAAAACGATCGAAGAAGAGGATCGGGCGATGTGCGCGGCCATCGGCCGACACGGTCGCGACCTGATGCCGGACCGCGGCGGCGTGCTGACGCATTGCAACGCCGGCAGCCTGGCCACCGCCGGCGATGGCACCGCTCTGGCCGTCATCTATGCCGCCGTGGCCGCCGGCAAGCAGTTGCATGTCTATGTGGACGAGACGCGCCCGCTGCTTCAGGGAGCCCGTCTGACCGCGTGGGAACTTCTGCAGCGGGAAATCCCGGCCACCCTGATCGTCGATTCGGCGGCGGCCTGGGTCATGCAGGAGGGCCGCGTGCAGGTGATCATAACCGGCGCCGATCGAATCGCAGCCAACGGAGACACGGCCAACAAGATCGGCACCTACATGCTGGCCCAGCTTGCGCACACGCATGCAATCCCGTTCTACGTCGCCGCCCCCAGCAGCACCTTCGACCTGACACGGAACGATGGTCGCGACATCCCCATCGAACGGCGCGCAGCCGAGGAGGTGACAGAAGGCTTCGGCCGACGCACGGCTCCGCGCGACATCGATGTCTACAATCCCGCCTTCGACGTCACTCCCGCCGAACTCATCCGCGGCATCATCACCGAACGCGGCGTCATCAGCCCCGTCGAGCCGGAAAACATCCGGCAAGTCATTGGACAATCAAGCTGATTCGTCGACCACGTCAAATGCAGCCTGCCGCTTCCTGGGCTTCATCGCCGTTCCCGCGTGTGACGGCCGTGCGTCCGCGCAGTCCTTCGGCAACACCGGCCGTTCACTGCTTGGCCGGATGTTCAAACTCGTTGACAACCTGAAGTTCGGGGCAACGTCAACCGCCGCGAGTGCGTTTTTCCCTGAATTCCGCAAGGGGTCGTTTGCGCAACCTGTCAAGTCGCTGTAAAGCGGCGCGAACACCGGATCGGACAGTCGCCCGCGGGTGCTGCGGGCGGCCGACCGACGCGTGTCCGCACCGAACACCGCAAGCCTTTGTGACGCCGGTAGTTGGGAACCGCGTTCGCGGATTGCCCGGGGGCAACACCGTTGTCTGCCGGCTTTTGGCACGGTCTTCGCCTTCCCCTCCAACGTTCCCGCGGGACGCCGAACGCCGCCTTGGCCACGGCGGTGTTCAACGGGATCGACGTTCGGGTCCACTCCGTTGTCGCACCGCGTTACGGCTGTTTGCCGACGGCAGGGGCAATGAGTGGGTTCGGCCGGGTTCCCGACGGAAGGGTTTTCACACGGTTCAACTCTCTCGTTTCTTTCACGGAAAGGAATCAGACCATGCTGAAGCAGTTCTGGAACGACGACTTGGGTGTGATCATCTCCGCCGAGCTGGTGCTCGTGCTGACGATCGCCGTGCTGGCGATGATCGTGGGGCTCAGCGAAGTGGCCGTCGCGGTCAACAACGAGCTGAACGACATTTCCAATGCCGTCGGCCACCTGAACCAGACGTACCGCTACACCGGTTTCAAGGCCAACGATGGCGGCATCAAGGAGAAGAGCAGCTATGCCGGCAGCACCTGGACGGACAACTTCGACGACTGTGACCAGAACGTCTCGTGCGAGCTGGTCTGCGGCGCAAGCCCCTCGACGACCAGCGAAAAGCCGTGATCGCCGGCGGTTCGCATAGGCTCGCACTGTCTCGAACGGTGTAGCGATGCAGTCGGCTGATCGGTGATTCCGTCACCGGCGCAACAGCAACGCCTCGGATGCCCGCGCGGTGCCCGAGGCGTTCGCTTTTTCCGGCGACTACCCGCGCCGGGGTCCGCTCGATCGGTCCGGACCGGGCGTCATTGCGCGGCGTCCGCGGCCGGCTGTCCGCGGCGGTGGCTCAGCAGCCACCGATACAGCTCATCATTCTCGTAGGTCGCCGTCCACGAATCGTGGCCGGCATCCGGGTAGACCGTGAACCGCACCGTTCCGCCGGCACGTTTCAAGGCACGCACCAGGCGTTCCGACTCTTCGATCGGAACGACACCGTCCTTTGCACCATGGAAAACCCAAACCGGCACATTCTTCGCGTTTCTCACCAGGAACGGGAGACCACCGCCGCAAATCGGTGCCGCGGCGGCGAACCGCTGCGGCGCATACGCAATCAGGGACCACGTCCCATAGCCGCCCATGCTGAGCCCGGTCACGTACACACGGTCCGCGTCGATCCGATACTTCTGCAGCACGGCGTTCAGAAACGCGTCCAGCGATACGGGCTCCCACCATTTGCCGGCCGGGCACTGGGGCGCCACGATCACGAACGGAAACTTCGCACCCTCAAGGACACGTTTCGGAGGCCCGTGGCGCAACACGAGCTTCAGATCGTTGCCCCGCTCCCCGGCTCCGTGGAGAAACAACAGCAGCGGCCAACGCTTCTGTGCGTCCTCGGCATAGCCGTCCGGCAGGTACTCCCAGTAATCGAAGGCGACCGGCGCAGACGTCTCGACGTGTTGCGCCTTCAGCCGCGAATCCGTATCCTGGCCCATCACGGTTCCTTCCAGGCACATCATACAACCGGCGGCAACCAACCAGCGGCAGCCGGTCCGCAGCATCGCCGCGGTGGCCCACCGTGCACACGCATTCACGAAACGGCCGAAGCAACTCATCGGCAATCTCCTTCGAATGGTACCACAGAGACTTTCGCATGCAGGCGAAGCGCCGCCGACATCGGCCGTCCGGCCTCATGCATCCAAAAGCAGGGCCGGTATCGGCTGAATTTCTCCCCGCCGGTTCACGCAGGCCAGGGTGGAATGCCCCACGGCCAAAAGGTCCTCACCCCGGAACAGCCGGTATTCGTGCTCGATCCGTGCCGGCGTGATCCGGGTGATGGTGGTCCGCAGACGGACGACGTCGTCGTACCGCGCCGGTTTGTAATACCGGCAATCGACCTTCACGACCACAAAGAACAGCCCCGATTCTTCCATCGCGCGATAGTCGCCACCCTGGGCGCGGAACAGTTCGGTCCGTCCGACTTCGAAATAGCTGAAAAAGTTGGCGTGATGGAGGAATCCCATCGCGTCGGTTTCGCTGTAGCGTACGCGCAATTCGATTTCGTGAGATCTGAGCACGGTCGTGACCCTGTTCTACGCCTTTCGAACGGTAGTGATCCAATCAGTTCCCGCCGCACATCGGGGGACATGACACGGCACCGAACGCGGCGCAGTAGAAAGGGCCGCCACACGATTCTTCCGTGCGCGGCCCCCCTTGAAATGCCTCTGCTGCACTCTGCCGCACCTAATAGCGTGTCGCACGTCCCGGCGGGACGTGCGGCGTCACTCGGCCGTCGATGCCGTACCGCGAGCCAGAGCAGCCTGCGGCGGAAGGCGATCCTGGACCTTCCGGGCCAGTCCGACCTTCTTCAGGCACCAGATCACGCCGTACGTCACGTCCAGTTCCCACCACTTGTGGCCGTGTCGAGCCAGTCGCTGGTGAGCGTGATGATTGTTGTGCCAGCCCTCACCATAGCTGATCAATGCCACCCACCACAGGTTGCGGGAGTTGTCCGTCGTTTCGTAGTTGCGATAGCCCCACAGGTGCGTCGCCGAGTTCACGAACCACGTGCTGTGATAGCAGAACACCAACCGAGCGCACAGGCCCCACAACAGGAACGCCCATCCCTGCTGAAAGAAGTACTCACCCACGGCATACAGCGCCACCCCCAGCAAAATCGGGAACAGAATGAACGTCTTGTGGAAGAACCGCTGCACGGGGTCGCGATACAGATCGGGCGCCCATCGACGAAACAGGCCTTCCAGTTCCTCCTTTGGTTGCCGCGGCTCGAACCACAGGAAGTGGGACCACCAGAATCCGTCGTAGGGGGAGTGTGGATCGCCTTCCTGATCGGACAACACGTGATGTTTGCGATGCGTCGCCACCCAGAACAATGGGCTGCCCTCCGCAGACAACATCCCGCAGATCGAAAAGAAGTACTTCAGCCAGCGGGGAACTTCCAAGCTTCCGTGCGTCAGCAGGCGGTGATAGCCCAATGTCACACCCAGGCAGGCGGTCACCCAGTGCAGAAAGATGCAGACCGCCACAGCCTGCCAGGACACGTACCAGAACGCCGCCACGGCTCCGGCGTGCATCACGGCCATCCAGATCACATTGGCCCAGTTCACTCCGTATGGGAACCGATCGCGAAACCGCTGGGGGACCGGCACCACCGGCGCCGACAGGGCCGTTCGCGCCGGGTAGGCCCGTTGGCGGCGCCGCTGCTCCCGACCATCTCGATCGGTTCGCGCGGGACGATGGAGATCGTGACGCAACGCCGTGTCCGCGCCCCGTTCGGCGTGGCGCGGCTTGCTGACTGTGGATCGGCCGTGGACGGTACTGTCGTCCCGGTGCTGTGGCACGGGCTCGGTACGGTGGCCGTGATGAAGACGGGATGCCTCACCCGCCGCCGGAGAATCGGCGGAAGGGGATGGCTGTTCGGTCCGGGGTGCATGCAACAGGTCGGCAGGAGTCATTCCTACGGTCTCCTCGAAAGACTCGGAAACGTGCCTTCAGACACTCCTTGCCCAAGGCACGACGCGGACAAGCAGACGGCCGTTGCCGTCGGTGTGTTTCCCGTCCGCTGCGGACGTGAGGAAGTCTAGCACACGCAAGTCGTTGCCCAGTCAGAGGTTCGTCAACGGTTTGTCAAAGCTCTGTCAAAACGACGCCCTCCGCGCTGCCGCGCCGCCGTGCGTTTTCCAATCGATCCAGCGGAGCCGAACACCCCGCACGGACTGGCAACGGAAACACCGATTTGCTACACACCGCCACCACACAGCGAAGCCTCCACCGGGCACGTACGGTCGAGCCCGGCGCCCGGAACCACGATCGCCGGCGGTGCGAATCTGGAACGCCGCCCGCCCAAGCGACTCAACCGCACCGAGGAACCCGGACCGATGAGTGTTGCCGTCAAACCCCAGCCTGTCGCCGGCGTTTCCCCTACCGACAAGACGACGATGCTGGTCGTGTTTCCGTCGATCGCCGCCACACCGCTGGGCCGTCTGATCGGTCGATTGATGGACTCGATACCCGTTCCCTGCCCGGTGCGTCGTGTGAAACTCTCCTTCTGGATCTTCGGGCCGCTGATGGCTCTGCCGGCGATGCTGCTGTACTTCTGGCTGAAAATCACCGGGAAGCGCTATGTGCTCACCAACCGCACGCTGGAGGTCTGGAATGCTTCCGGGCGGCGACTGATCGTGGACGTCCCGCTGGAACGGATCGCCGAACTGACATGGGAACAACTTCCCGGCCAGGAGTACTATCGCGCGGCGAATGTGATCGTGCTGGATGCGTCGGAAGAGCCGCTGGTGGAATTGGAAGGCGTCCCCACGCCGTGGACCTTCCGGGAAGCCGTCCTCAAGGCACGCGACGCACACGTGAAGACACAGCAGGCGCTGGACGCGATCCGTCAACGGCAGCGGTGAGTTCGGCCTCTCACCCAGTCGACACACCGTCCTCGCAGGCCGGCGCCGATCGCCGTCCAGTCCGTTCCCACTGCACCCGCAACGGCTGCTCCGGCGACATCGACCGGAAGACGCGCGCGATTCCGGGTGACACACCGCTCGCGGATGAAGCGACCCCGGGGAGGCCTTCACCGGGACTGTGGCGCTCCGGCGTGGGACGGCGTCACTAGGACTCCTCGGGCTCGGCCGTGGAAAGCGGTGGTGGCCAAAGCCCCATGTTCCGCAGAAGCCGCGTCGCGGCAGCGAGGTCCTCCAGCGCGATCCCCACCGACTTGAAGACCGTGATCTGGTCGTCGTGCAATCGCCCCGGATGCCACCCGGCAATCAACTCGGCCAGCTCCACCGCATCGGACCACTTCCACTCGCCGCTTTCCATCAACGGCACGAAATCGCCCGCTTCCTGCGCGCACTGTTCCCGGCTGTCGCATGCAACGATGGCTGCCCGCTGGATGCAGACGGTGTCGATTTCCGCCCGCGACAGGGCGTTGGAACCAACGGCGTTGACGTGCGTCCCCGGCGCCAGCCACTCACCCAACAGCACCGGATCCCGGCTGTTGGTCACGGTCACCACGATGTCACGATTGCGCACCGCTTCTTCGGCGGTTCCGACGGCCACACAGGGCACCAGCCGCTCGCTGACCAGCGACGCGAAGCGCTCACGATGCTCCTGCTGGCGGCTGTAGACCAGGACCTGCTCCACCTCGCGCACACAGCAGATTGCCTCCACCTGGCAATACGCTTGCCGCCCGGTTCCGATCACGCCCACCGTGCGGGCGTCTCGGCGAGCCAGGTACTTCGTGGCCAGCCCCGTGGCCGCTCCGGTGCGCAATCGACCGAGCTGGTCCGCTTCGATGATTGCAATCGGCGCACCGACGCGACGGTCATACACGACTACGTGAAACGTGACCGACTGGCGGGTCGACAGATAGCACTTGAACGCCAGCAACCCCGAATCCTCCGACGCCGCGGGCAACACGTGCAGCATCGCTCCCGCCACGCGGACCCGCTGACGCGGCCGATAATCCACCTCGCCGTCGGCCAGTCGGCGAAACGTGTGCTCCAAGGCGTCCAACACCTGGCGCATCGTCAGGTTGGCACGCACGTCCGCTTCACTGAGAAACACCAGCGACATCAGAAGTTCCCTCCGCGATTGATCGCCACCGCCGATACCGCCGCACACACCCCCAGCCGCCCGGCGCCGCAGCCCGCCGCGGTCTCGTCTGCGCGGACATCCGCGGCCGACCGGGTACAATATCCGCACAGTTTCCGCGCGCAGCCGATTCACGCAATCCATTCACCGGAAGTGACGCCCTCGCAGTGAGCAAGGTAGCCGTCGGAATCATCGGCCTGGGACCGGACTGGTCCGAACAGCACCTCCAGGTGCTGGCAACCCATTGCCCCATGCTCGAAGTGGCGGCGGTCTATGACAAGGTACCGGCCCGTGCCGAAACGGCCGCGCGGGCCCTGCGAGCCGCCGCGGTCACCGGCATTCGCGCACTGTTGAAAACTCCGGGGCTGGACGCTCTGCTGGTCCGCGACGCCTCCGCGCTTCCCCGACCGCTGTTTCGGAATCTTCTCGACTCCGGCCTGCCGATCTGCGCCGGCCCGGCTCACGCCGTCCTGCCCCTTTTGTCTCGTACGGATTCACCGGATGAAACGGCGGCCATGGCGGAACCGACGACCGAGTTCGTCCCGGACCTTCCGCTGCGGTTCCATCCGGCAACCGTGCGGCTGCAGGAACTCTCCGCCACGACGCTCGGCCCTCCCATGCACATCGAATTGGACGTCGACCGCGGATCGGCGCAACTGCTGCCCGCGGAGCTGTTCGGTTCCCCGAGTCCGCCGCCTGCCTCCAACCCGGACACGCCATTCGCAGACGACGGCCTTGCGGACCGACTCGTGCACTGGTTGGACTGGTGCCGACACGTGACCCAGAAGAGCATCCTGGGGGTCTGTCGCCCCGCGGCCACCGGCGGGCCGCCGCACACGCTTCGCGTCTGGCTGGGCCCGAAGCGAATGGCGAAAGACGAGCGGCTGGCGGATTTGCTGCGGCGGGCATGTTCTTCCCGCAAGCCCGTCGGGCCACATGACAAAAAAGGCCCCAGCCAGCACCGAGAGGCCGAATCCCCGAACCTGCCGGGCGCCGCGATCGCGCCGGAGCACGCCGGTCGGAACGCGGCACTGGACCACCTGACGGAGTGCCGGATCGACCTTCGCACGGCCGCCGGTGGGAGAGGCCTTCGCGTTCCCGGGGATGTTGCAGCCGAAAGCCTCCCAGGCGTCGTGTCCGACCGATCGCCCACCACGGAAATGCCCGCCGTACGGATCCAGTGCCAAAACGGCTGGGTGGCGATCAATCACCCCGCACAGGTCCAATGGCAGAAAGTCGGCGAGCCGCCCGTCACCGAATCGCTCACGCACGATCGCCCGGCAATGGCCATTTTGTGGAACGTCTTCGCCCGACGCGTCCGCGGCGGTCTGTTGCCGACCGCCGGGCTGGAAGACCTGCAGATCGTCGCCCGCATTCGACGACTCGCCGCGAATCTCCCTCCCGGCTCGCTGGCCGCGGTCGACCGCTGACGTCCTGCGGTGCTGTTCGGCGACGTACTGCCGGGCGAACGGCATCACCGTGGCTTCGCCGCCGAGTACCCGCCTGCTCTGGGCACCATCGGCCGTAAGAGTTCAACGTCCCTGTGTTCTGCCGGTGGCGGTCATGACATCGACCGCTCGACCCGTTTCGGCCGCCCGGTAGATCGCGAACACCGTTTCCAGCGCCCGCAGGCTATCGGCATTGCTGATCGGCGGTTCGGAATCGAAGCGACACGCCCGCACCGCCGCCCGAACGAAGGGCGTATAGCCGCGGGGCTCCCGGTTTCCCTTCCACGAGTGCACGACGCCGGCTTCGGGGCCGCGACTGGTGTACCAGCGCAGTGGATCGTCCGTCATCGGACGGATCATCAGCCAGCCGTGCTCGCCCCACAGCTTGATGTACTGGTGGTACCCCTTGTCCAGGTAGTAGGCCGATACCAGCGTTCCCAGCGCTCCGGATTCATACTGCAAGGCGGCCGCCGCCGAGTCTTCGATGCGAACCGGTTGGCCACCGACATTGGCCGTGAACCCCGCCACGCGCCGAATCGGCTGACCGGTGATGTACATCGTCAGGTCGAGCCAATGGATGCCGAGCCAGATCAGGTGGCCGCCGCCGGCCCGCGTCCGATCGGCAAACCACGACCGGTGGTATTCCGGGCGCGTCAGCCGTGTCTGATCCGCGATCAGATGCGCTTCCACACCGAACAGCCGTCCGATGTGTCCTGAAGCAAACAAGCGTCGCGCTGCGGCGATCTCCGGATTCGTCCGGTTGGCCAGTGCCAGCATCAGGTAGCGGTGCTTGCGATCGGCCAGATCGACCAGCTTCCGGAAATCCTCGATCTGCACGCACGCGGGCTTTTCGGCAAAAACGTGCCAGTTCGCTTCCAGAGCGGTTTCGATGACCGCGGGAGCGCGCCGGGCTTCCATCGTCACCAGCCCCATCCCGGCACGCTGCCCCGCGAAGGCCGCTGCCGGGTCGGCTTCGACGGATTTCAACTTGGTGCCCAGCCGTTTTCGCGCCTCTTCCGCCCAGGCGCCGTCCGGATCGGCCAACACGACGGCGTTGCAGTCTTCGGCGGCTGCCAGCGCATCGAGATAGGCCGTCACATGCGCCGCCCCCGCGTGCGTTGCCAGCACGACCGTGATCGGATCGGCCATCGCATTCCCCCTCCACGAATCCCCGGTTTCGCAGCGGCATTCCCATGCCCGTTGCAGACGCAATCAACCCTGCGCGCGTCCGCTACCCGGCGGCCTGCTGTGCCGCTGCACCGTTGCCGCCGATTTGGCAGTCTCGGAATCTCGCCCGGTACGAGCGCTCGGACACCGCCGCAGCCCCGTGCATTGAAAGCGGGCCGCGGCACGTGAACGTCTCAACGGCCGGCGGCCATCGGCCGGCTTGCGGAGCCGCTGGAACGGCACGCGCTTGCGTCGCCGTTCCGCGAACCTGAACATACCCGCCGGCACGGTCGATGTGCAAACCGCCGCCGCATCGGCGTCTCCGGTCGCATCGCAGCGATCGGCCGTGCTCCGCTGTCACCCGCACCGGCATTGCCGCTGGTGCATCGAAAGCTCACAGGAAACCGCCTCCCATGCACCTAACGAAACCGACTTCGCCGTTCGGCTCGCCGCCGGCAACAGGAGGCGGTTCCCCCCGCCCGAACGACGGCGCGGCACGCTCGGCCACGAACCGTTGCGAATCTCGCATGCGGCAGTGCCGCTTCAGCGGGTTCCGAACCACACTCCGGCATCGGCTGTGGTCGGCCGTGATGGTCGGTGTCGCGGCGTGGAATGCCGCGGCCGCACCCGTCACGCCCGGCGCGTGCGTCCTCGGAGCGGAAAAGCCCACCGGTGCGGACGGCTCGTCGGTGGCGGCCGTCATGCCCGTTTATCGTGCCGGAGTCGGCGGCTACCACACCTACCGCATCCCCGCCTTGCTGAAGACCCGGCAGGGCACACTGCTGGCTTTCTGCGAAGGCCGCAAACAGAACGCCCGGGACCACGGAGACATCGACCTTCTGCTGCGACGCAGTTCCGACGGCGGTCGCACGTGGTCGGACCAGCAGATCGTCTACGAAGAAGGCGGCACGGCCAGTATCACGATCGGCAATCCCTGCCCGGTCCAGGATGCCCAAACCGGAACGATCTGGCTGCCGTTCTGCCGTGACAACGATCGCGTGTTCGTGACCTTCAGCAACGACGACGGAAACACGTGGGCCAAGCCGCGCGAAATCACCGACGACGTCAAGGAGCGGAACTGGGGCTGGTTCGCCACGGGGCCGGGGCACGGGATTCAACTGACGCGTGGCCCCCACGCCGGCCGGCTGATCGTGCCCTGCGACTGCCGTGTCGGTCCCGGCCGCGACAAGTGGAACAGTTTCGGGCACTCGCTGATCGTCTACAGCGACGACCACGGCCGGACGTGGAAACGGGGGCGGCTGACGGCGGCCGGCATGAACGAGTGCCAGGCCGTCGAACTGACCGACGGGCGGCTGTTGCTGTCGATGCGTAACTATCGCGGCGAACAGCGTCGCGCGTTCGCCTACAGCTCCGACGGCGGGATCACCTGGTCACAGCCGTTCCTGCATCCGCAGGTCTACTGCCCGACCTGCCAGGCGGCGCTGCACCGCTACCGCTGGAAGCCGACGAGCATTCTCCTGTACAGCGGGCCGGCGGGCCCCGGACGCCGAAACGTCAGCCTGCGAATCAGCACGGACGAAGGCAAAACGTGGCCGCGCACGATCAGGGTGTTCGACGGCCCGAGCGCGTACTCCGACATCGCCGTGCTGGACGACGGCGACGTCCTCGTGCTGCTGGAATGCGGGGAAAAAAGCCCGTACGAGTCCATCGCACTGGTTCGTGTTCCCGCGGCCACGGTCACCGGTGATCCGCTTCGAGCCCGCTGAGTGTCGTGTCGCGAAAAAAGCGCGGCAGCCGCGCGGAACCTCGCC
>RFHO01000521.1 GCA_003696385.1 Planctomycetota bacterium
GGTTCCCGCATCCGTGCCGCTGGCGGGACTGTTCGATGCCATCGGTTCGGTGACGAATCAGGTGATGGCGATCTACGAAATGGGGCCGTGGGCGACGGCCGTGGAAGCCGCTCTCGTGCGGGAAATGGCCGCGCGGATCGGTTTTGAGAGTGCCGCGGGACTGATCACGCACGGTGGCTCGCTGGCGAACCTGACGGCCCTGTTGACCGCGCGGAACGTGGCGTTGCGTGACGTGTGGCGCAGCGGGCTGGCGCGGGGCGATGCCGCGACTGCGGGGGCTGCACCCGTGCTGGTCGTGCACGGCGACGCACATTACTCGATTGCCCGCGCCGCCGGTGTGCTGGGGCTGGGGACCGCGTCGATCGTCCGCGTTCCGCTCGACGCGCGGCGGCGCATGCGGCCGGACGCGCTGGAGGTCTGCCTGCAACAGCAGAGGGAGGCCGGACGACCGGTGGTCGCCGTGTGCGCCTGCGCCTGCGCGACGCCGATCGGGGCCTTCGATCCGCTCGTCGAGATTGCGGAGGTGTGCCGGCGGCACGGCGTGTGGCTGCACGTGGATGCGGCACACGGTGGAGGAGCGGTCTTCAGCCGCAGGCACCGGCACCTGCTGGACGGGCTGTCGCAGGCCGACAGCGTGGTGTGCGACGCCCACAAGATGCTGTTCGTGCCGGCTCTGTGCGCATTCGTGTTCTACCGGAACGCCGAGCACCGGTTTGCGGCATTCGAACAGGACGCGCCGTATCTGTTCGATCCTTCGGCACCGGGGCTGGCCGAATACGACAGTGCACTGAAGACGGTGGAATGCACGAAGCGGGCCGCGGCGTTCGGGCTGTGGGGACTGTGGTCGCTGTTCGGTCCCGATCTGTTCGAGCAACTCGTCGATACCACATTCGCGCTGGGTCGCAGCCTGTATGAGCGATTGTGTGCGGCGGACGATTTCGAGCCGCTGCACGAGCCGCAGTGCAACATCGTGGCCTTCCGCTGGCTTCCGCGGGCGCTGGCCACCGCGCCGGCCGCGGAGATCAATCGGATCCAGCGGGAGATCCGGCACCGGTTGATTCGCAGCGGTCGGTTCTACGTCGTGCAGACGGAGCTGGACGGGCTGGCGGCGCTGCGGGTCACGCTGATCAACCCGTTGACGACCGGAGACGATCTGGATGCCCTGCTGGAAGCGATCCGCGAAACGGGGCAGGAACTGATCGCACCGGGCTGACTTGCGGGGGCGGTCGCCGAGAAACGTGAACCGCCGCATCGGATCCCGTGCGGTCACCGGCGACCGCCGTCCGGCGGAATGCATGCACCGCAGGAGCGAACTCGAGCATGATCCTGTTGACAGTGCGCGATTTGACGCGTCGGTTCGACCGGCAGCCGGTTCTGGATGGCGTATCGTTCCAGGTGCGCCGCGGTGATCGCATCGGCCTGGTCGGCCCGAACGGCGCGGGCAAGACGACTCTGTTGCGCATCCTGGCCGGTCTGGATCACCCCGATGCGGGTGTGATCGAGATGCCGCGCGATCGCCAAACGGTGCTGCTGGAACAGGAGCGGGCATTCGGTGAGACGGAAACGGTGCTGGACGTCGCCCGGCGCGGTCTGGCGCACCTGTTCGCACTGCAGCGCGAAGCCGAGGAGCTGGCCGAGCGGATGGCCGAGACGCGCGAACCGGCGGAGGCGGAGCGTCTGCACCGGCGGTTCGACGAAGTGCAGCACCGCTTGCAGCATGCTCGCGCCTACAACCTGCAGCATCGCATCGACGAAGTGTTGCACGGCCTCGGCTTTTCACCGCGCGACTACGACAAGCCGGCCCGGCTGCTCAGCGGCGGCGAGCAGGGCCGGCTGCTGCTGGCCGCGCTGTTGCTGCGCAATCCCGACGTGATGCTGATGGACGAGCCCACCAATCACCTCGATTTCGCCACGGCCGAGTGGTTGGAAGAATTCCTGCGGCGAACGGATGCCACGGTCATCGTGGTCAGCCACGACCGGTACTTTCTGGACCGCGTGACCAATCGCACGTTCGAGCTTTTCGAAGGGGAGTTGCGTGACTTCCCAGGCAACTTTTCCAAGTACTGGATGCTCCGCGAACAACAGGACGAGGTTCAGCGGCGGGCCTACGAAAAGCAGCAGGAATTCATTGCGCGGACCGAAGAGTTCATCCGCCGCAATCAGTACGGGCAGAAGCATGCTCAGGCGGCCGACCGCAAGAAGAAGCTGGAGCGGCTCGAACGCGTCCGACCACCCCGGCAGATTCCCATTCCGCCGATGCGGTTCGCCGACCCACCGCGTTCCGGAGACGTCGTGTTCGACGCGGCGGCCCTGAGCAAGACGCTGGGTGGGAGGACGCTGTTTCGCGATTTCTCCTTCCGCGTGCAGCGCGGCGAGCACATTGGGATCCTGGGCCCCAACGGCTGCGGCAAGACGACGCTGCTGAGCGTGCTGGTCGGGCGGCTGGCACCGGATTCGGGCACGGTCCGCATCGGGCACAACGTACGGATCGGATACTTCGATCAGCAGTTGCAGTCGCTCGATCCGAAGCAGACCGCGGTGGATGCCGTGCTGGCTGTCTCGCCGCCGGAAACGACCATCGGCGCGGTCCGCGGGCGATTGGCCCTGTTCGGCATCAGCGGCGAATTGGCCGAACAGCCGAGCGGTTCGATGAGTGGCGGGGAGAAAAGTCGCGTAGCACTGGCGCGGCTGGCCTCGATGGATGTCAACGTCCTGGTACTGGACGAGCCGACCAATCATCTCGATCTGTGGGCCCGCGCCGGGCTCGAACGTGCGCTGAAGCAGTACGCCGGGACGGTGCTGTTCGTCACGCACGATCGATACTTCATCGACCAGGTGGCGCAGCGCGTGATCGTCTGTCACGACGACGCCTGGCACGTGTATGACGGCAACTTCAGCCAGTTTCTGGCGTTTCGCGAAGCCACGGGAACGTCGGCCGCGTTCCACGATGCTGCCGGCAACGATGGTGAGCGGAAGCTCGAAAAGCGACGGGACCGGGGATCGACGGCGCCCGGCCGGTCCGAAAGGCCACGTCGAAAGCGGCGCTTCCCGTACCGCAAGGTGGCCGACATCGAGCGGGAGATCCAGCAGACCGAACAGAGACTGGCCGAACTGGAAGCGGCGATGGCCGATCCCGAAACCCATCGCGATCCGGAGCGCATCAAGGCCACGCTCCAGGAGTTCGAGACCGTACGCGCAAAACTGGATCAGCTCTACGAGCACTGGGAAGAAGCCATCGAGCTGAACTGATCGCACACGGCGGACGGGACGCCGACGCCGCATCTGCGTTGCTGTGCGTTTCGCGGCCGCCTGCGGACATGGCCGAGGCGGAGCCGACGCACACGGTGGGCACGGCCATGCACGGGGCCGCGGTTCGCCGTGCAGTCCGGTCGCGGGACATCATTCGGCGGAGAAGGGGATCGTCGCACCGCCGTTGCGGGCGGACTGCAGACACGCGTCCATCACCTGCTGGGTCAGCAGGGCGATCCGTGGCCAGTGAGCGTCCCGCTGGCCGGAAAGCACGATCTCGGAAAATCGCCGGAACAGATTGACCTCCTGGGCGTTCCCGGCATTGTTGCTGTATTCGGCAACGGCGATCCGCCGTGTGTGGTCCTCCATGTTGAAGTCGCAGCCGTCGATGGCGAACACCGAGTTGGATACCTCGAAGCCGACCTCGGCGCCGTAGAACGGCAACACGAAGTCACGCACGTGCAGATAGCCCTTCGTCCCGCTCACGTTCGCCCACTGCTGGTGTTCGGTCAGGAA
>RFHO01000094.1 GCA_003696385.1 Planctomycetota bacterium
ACGGCGGGCGGGATTGTGCCACACGACGGAGCGGTTGTCGAGTTTCCCCGCCGGCGTGCTGCACGTCCCGGTGCCCGTTCGGCGGACGTCCGCACCGCACAACTTCGGTGTCCCACCTCGCCGGACGGACACTCGGCCCACCGCGCGCGAATGGCCCCCGCAACGGACCGGTTCTTTCCGACCGGGCCACGACGTCGTCAGAATTCCGGCCGTTTGGATCTATGGACAGCAGCCCCTTTGGGTGAACCGGATGCATGCGCGCCGCGTTCTGCGCACAATGAACCCGTGGACCGTGAACGATCGCCAGGAATGCACTCGACGAGGACGAAAGTGTGTTGAAACCGACCGAAGTCCTCGAAGCCCTGCAGTGGCTTCGGCAGGGGCGCCTCCGACAGGCGGCGGAGGCACTGCAGAAATCCACCCAGCCGCAGCACCGCGATGTCGTTCAGGCCCGTCACGACGTGGCCCGAAAACTGTTCGAATCGGCGCGCCGACTGGCTGCATCCGGGGAGATCTCCGCCGCTCTGGCCGATGCGCTGCTGGCCGCGGAACTCGCCCAGCCGACCGCGGACGAAGCGGCGTTGCTCGGCGAGCTGCAGCGGATCGCCGGCCCGGCGTCGACACAGGGACCGTGGCACGTGCTGGAGCAGGCCGAACAATGGTTCCACGAAGGCCGGTACGCCGAGGTCGTGGACCTCTGCAATCGCATCATGGCTGAATCGGGGCGGGGTATCCCACCGGCTCTCCAGCAGGAACTCGCCGTGCTGAAAGCGCGGGCCGAGTCGTCCCAACGGGCGGTCGCCAAGGATCTCCAGCGAATCCGCGAAACGGCTCGGTCCGGCGAAATCGAGCAGGCGTGGGCCGTCGTTTGTGAGGCCGTCGAGCGGCTGGGCCCGGCCGACGAACTGAAGAGCGAACAAAGGCGGATCGGCCGCAAATACCTCGAAGCGCTGTGCAGGTCGATCGAAGAGCACATCGCCCGCGGGAACCTCACTGCGGCGGGAACGGTCCTGCGGCGAGCCCGACATGTGGAGTCGCTCGTCGGCGGCGTCGGTGACGCCAAACTGGACGCCCTGCAGGAACGGCTCGCAGCCCACCGGCCGCATCGATGCGGCTCCACGGGGGCAACCGCCCCGCCGCGACAACCCGGCGGTACCGCCAAGCCACAGTCCTCCGATGCGGCTCCGGGCCGGCCGGTCTTTTCGCGTCACAGTGTGTTCGTGCTCCAGCACCGTTGGTTGGTGGTTTCCGACGATTGTGTCACGATCGGCCACCGAACGAGCCCCGCCGCGCACGTGCGGCTCGCCGCACGCCTCACCCGCGCTCACACACAGATCCTTCGACACGAAGGGCACTATTACGTCCAGCCGCTAGTCCACGACCCCTCACCAGCGGTGCGGGTCAACGGAGAACCGGTGCGCCGGCTGCGCCGGCTGCGCCACAGGGACCGGCTCGAATTCTCCAACGCGCGCGGTGCCTGGGTGTTCGCTCTCCCGGTCGACGGTTCCCCCACGGCGGTGCTGTTCATGCAGGACCCGAGCGGCGCGAACGTCGTCCTGCGACACGGCTCGTCCCGACACGTCGTGCTGCTCGCCGACCGGCTCGTCTGCGACCGCGAAAACCGACCGGATGCCCACGTCGTGCTGGACCAGCTTCCCGGTCGCCTGGTGCTCCAGTGGCAACCCGAAGGACTGTTCTGGCACACCGATCGCTGCGTGCACAGATCGCACGAAGACGACCCCGGCACCGATCACGGGCCGGTGACCGTCCCTTCACGGCTGAATCTTCAACGTCAAGCCTCAGAGTTCGAATGGTTGCAAGAAGCCCTGCAGCATGGTCAGGATATCGAGCGTCCGGTAAGCATTTCCTTCGAACCGGCGTACTGAATCCCAGATCTGGTTGGATCGAGGCCATGAACGTTCCCCACGGATTGGAGCCTTTTCTGAATGGTCGAGGCCGGCAGCGGTTGCACCGTTTCATCGTGGTCCGCTTCCCCCGCCTGGCCGGTATGGCCGACGACCTGATTCAGGACGCGCTGATCGAAACGCTGCAGTCGGGATCCTCTCCGAAAGATTCCAGCGATCCGAAGAAATGGTTTTCGCATCTGTGTCAGCTCATTCGTTGGCGGGCACTGGATCGACTGCGCCGGATCGAGCGGCAGGCCCTGGTCAGCCTTTCACAAGCCGGTGGCCATGACGGAAGTTCCGGCCATCAGAGTCGGGACGCCGCGCTCGAGGACGACGCGGTGGCACCGTCGGAACGGTTGGGTGAAGCCGAACGACGGCAGCGGCAGGTCCTGTTGCTCAGCGACGTTTTGCGCGAGTTCACGCAATGGTGCGAAAGCCGCTCCAGCGGTTTCCGGATGAAGGAAATCTATGAACGCCGGCTCCGCGGGCAGGCTCCGGGTACGATTCTGGAACAGATGCAACTCTCGCGGGCCGCATTCGACCAATCGCTGAAGCGCGCCCGCAACTGGATCTTCGAGCGGGTCAAACAGCAGGACGTCCACCACTCCGTATTTCAGACCATTCTCCGCGGACAACGTCACGAGCCGCTCGAGGTGCGCGTCCCGGTGGGCGCGGCCGAGGCACGTTTTTCCTCGTTCGAGGAAGTCGTCAGATTCGTGGTCGAAGAGATGGGGGCACTGTGCCCCAACCCTGAACGGCTTGCAGCTTACCGGGAAACCGCGCACGCATCGAACCTGAGCGACGTGCGCTATCACGTGGAAGCGGCGGAATGCCGCATCTGCCGGGAAGAACCGGCGTGATGCGGTCTCCGGCCCCGCGCGCACGCGGCCGCCGGAGCAGCGACGGCAACCGGATCCCACGCCGGTGGGATCCCGGTGCGTTGTTGTCGCCGTACGCGAGTGCGTACAATCACTTCCACAACCGGATGGCATCCCGATCGCGCATCTCGTATTCCGCCAATCAGGGGGGCCTCGCGATGTCGACCGAGTGGGTAACCGATCCGGCCACCGGCGGCGGTCCGCTCGCGGTGTTCACAGCGCTCCGCGAGAAACACGGCTGGAACTTTGAAACAATGATCGGGGAAGGCGGATCCGCGTACGTCTACCGCGAATGCGTCAACAAGTTCTTCCGTGCCGTCAAGATCTCCAAGAGCCCACTCACGAATCCCGAGCTCCGGCAACAGGCCGATCGGGAATTCGAAGCGCTTCGGAAGTCGCAGGGACATCCGCGACTATTGACGCTCATCGATTATGAATTCGTTCACGGTCATCTGGTGACGGTCTGGGAACTGGCCGACGGCACTCTGGAAAGCGAATTGTGCGAGCAACAGCGAATCTCCGGAGATTCGGGGGTGCCGATCGAGCAGCTGCTGCAGTGGATGCGTGAAGCCGCCGAAGCGGTGGATTTCCTGAATCACGACAAGCAGATCTATCACCGCGACATCAAGCCGCACAATCTCTTCCTTGTCCAGGGCCATGTCAAACTGGGCGACCTGGGGCTGGCCAAGTCCGCCGAAGCCACGACCTCTTCACATACGGGCAGCGGCACGTTGGGCTATTCGCCGCCCGAAGCGATGCTGAAGGGGCGACAGCATCAGTCCATCGACGTATACGGGCTGGCGGCCACGTATCTCCGCCTGCGGACCGGTCGCCTTCCGTTCGGAAAGAACACGGCCGACATCATCAGCCGCATCAAAAACGGCCGCTTCGAAGCCGAAGGGCTGCGCCCGGCGGAACGCGACTGTCTGGCCCGCGCCCTGTCACCGGATCCGGACGAACGTTTCGAATCCGCCCGGGAACTCGTCGGCGCGTTGACCGAAGCAGTCAGCCGGCGGGACTCGGTCCGAGTCCCGCTGCCCGTGGCCGTTCGTGTGCGGCCGGAACCTGAGGAGCACGACACACAGCAACAGCTTTCGGGAGACACCGCGGCGCTTTCGGCCGTCTCGACCGAGCCGGTGCATGAAGCGTCCGCGGCGTTCCAAGGACGCAGCGTTCGCGACGCCGTGCTCTATCTCGCCGCCTTCGTCGCCCTGATTGGGTTGCTCTGTGGTCTGGCCCTGCGTTCCAGACAGTCGGCCGAACACCACGCACAGGTGGACCAGGCCGATGTGGAGACGAGCACCACGCACCTGGAAAAACTCCCCGAACGCCTGTCACGGTAACGGCGACTCGCCGCCGGTTGTCCCTGCACTTCTCGCAACCATGGCCAACCATCTCGTCCCGCGCGGGGGTTTGGCCCTAACCTTCTTCCAGCCGTCACACGGCCGAACGTCACGTCTCCGAACTTTCACGCCTGCGCCCGACGTGCCCCGCTGCAGACCGCCGCCACCCGTCGTCGGCCGACCGATCAGCGCTCTTCGAAGTCCCAACGACGGCACCGCGCCGGACGCATGAAACACCCGGTGCCGAAAGTTCGGGCCGCCCTCCATCGCGTTCTCCATCCACCGCGGCCGTGCGTCCTTTTTCTCTTGCGGGTCCCTCCAAAAAACACTCCGCAGTCTGTCAGAAATCCGGGCGCGAAGGCGTTAGAAGGGGCGAGTGCGGGACGCCGTCCCAAAGCCTTCGTGGCTGCGGGAAACCGGAGCGTGGCCCGAAGTCCGCAGCGACGTTCGCCTCGCATTCCGGTGTACGGCGATGCGAAGCGAAAAAACTCTGCGGATCCGTCAGAAATCCGAGAACGAAAGCGTAACCGGCATGGGTTGGTATGCAGGGCCGTGCGATTGGTGACCGCGGCTCGCGAGTTGTGGCCGTCGAGGGCCACGTGTTTGCGTTCGAAGAAGGAGTTCGCGACAGCCATGTTTCTGGGAATCGATCTGACGTCGAAGAAGTTGTGGACGCTGTTGGCCGCGGGTGCAATCGCCACCAGCATGGGGTTCGGCACGGTCTGGAGCTACGTGAAAACCGGGCACCGGATGATCGGTCAGACGATCCGCGACCACGTGCCCGTTCAGATGGAGATCGAACGGCTGGGCCAGATGATCAAGGAAGCAGAAGAGCAATTGCGCGACGATGAGCGTCAACTGGCCACGATGGAAGTGCAGTGCGAGCAACTCGAGGAGGACATCGCCGAGGGTCAGCGGCGGCTGCAGTCGGCGCGGCGGGACATGGACAAGCTGGCTCAACTGCTCGAAACGGCAACGAGTGATCGCATCACGATCGGTGACAGGCAATACACGCGGGTAGCCGTGGAGCAGGAGCTGCAGCGCCGCATGGACGAGTACGAGTTCCTCGAGCAAAGCCTCAACGACCGGCGCAAAGCCCTCAAGGAGCGACGCAAGTACGTCACCGCCATGCGGGAAAGCATCGAACGCAACTGGCGCGACGTGCAGAAGCTCGCCCTGCAGCGAGACGGCCTGAAGGACCAGCTTCGGTTGCTGAAGCTCGAGAAGGGAAAGAGCTCCCGGTTCGACGCACACAAGGTGGCACAGGCCCAGCACCTGGCCGAGGAACTGGTCGCGAAATTGCGGGCCGAACAGAAGGTGCGACAAACGCACCTGGCGGAACACCGCATCGAACTGCCGGCACCCGAAGAGACGGCACTGACGCGTTACAAGAAACGGTTCGGCGAGCCATCGCCCTCGTACCGGGTTCCCCAGCCACCGGACGCCCAGTGATCCAGCCCTTCGCCGTCCGCCAGACGACGAGCCGGTTTCGGGACCGTTCCCGAACCGGCTCCTTTCGATGTGGGATTCACGGACGAACGGACGCGGGATCGGGGCACGGATGCCCGGATCGATGGAAACGATCATCACCACTCGATGCGCCAGGGGTGAGCAATGAGGGTTTCGGGCAAGTGGAAAGCATGGGGCTGTGTGCTGCTTGCGTCAGCTTCGCTCGCGGTGCCGCCCTTCGCCGCGCGGCCTGCCGCAATCGCCGGGGCCCCCGGTGACGACAGGCCGGTCGCGGTTACGGCACTTACGCCGACCGCCGCAACAGAGTTCCCACGATCCACACCAACATCGCCACAAACCGGAGGCTACGCCGGTGCCACGGCGACGACGACACCGTCTCCCGGGACGGGGACGCCGGAGACGAGCGTCCCCCCGAACCGTCCGGCATCGGCGCGAAGCGAAGTCGGGGCGAATGTCCGCCGGCGGTGCGAGCCGCCGTTGTCGGCGACGCACCGTGTCCTTGTGGTCTCCGTGCATGACCTGCGCACCGACGAAACGACACAA
>RFHO01000522.1 GCA_003696385.1 Planctomycetota bacterium
CGGTCCTGGCTTTGCGCACCGGAATGAGCTTGGGGATCGGAATCCTCAAACCGACCACCTCGCCGTATTCGTGCCGCAACTGGCGGAAGTTCTTCTGCAGAAAAGCGTACAGGCTGCGTGGCGGGCGGCGGGCGAGATAGGCGTCCGCCAGGCGAGCCATCCGCCGGTCGTACTCCCGCTGGCTGTGCGAATGCACGTGGTAACGGCCTTCCCACCGCCGCAGATCGCCGTCGAAACGGGGACCGATGTGGTACAGCTCATGGAAGACGGTCACCAGCTTTTCGTGAAAGGGCTGATCGAGGAAACGCGGCAGATAGAACGTCAGCAGATACAGCATCTCGCGGTCACCGAGATACACGCGCTGAATCGTCCACTCGATTCCCCGCCGCCAGGTGGTGAGCGCCCCGTTTTCGAACCGCATCGGAGTGAGCTTGGCCTGCAACCCGTGCAGGGCGCGCGTCCGCGTCTGGGCGAAGCTGACGGCCACGCGCGTCATGTCGATGTGTTCCAGCTCGGGCACGCGCCGCGTGACGTCGTCACACAACCGCCACATCGCCGAAGAGAAATCGAAGGGGCCCTTCCTTGGCATGAACGAGCTTCCTTTCTCGTGGTCTCCCAATCGCCGCGGAGCGACACGCACCGGAAACACCTGATCCATGGTCCGGTGAATCGACGAGACGACCGATCTTTCTCGGCAATGATCTAGTTTCACGGAGCTTCCGCCGTCAAGTCGGGCCACGGCCCGCCGCACCGGAATCGCCCGGCCATCCGTGCTCCACGACCGCTTCCTGCCGGTCGGCCACCGCCTGTCTCCCGCCGGCATCGCCCGGGAGCGCGGGCCGTGCAAACCGCCCGGCGCCACCGTGGTGGCCGCCGAAGGAAGCCGCCATGACGACCGACACCCGCCCCATCAACGGAACAGGAACCGTTGAAAATAGTCCAGCACGCCCTGTTCGTCGACATCGATCACCACGTCGGCGTTGGGTTGCCGCGCGATCCGCGGACGAATGTCGAAGACGGTCATGCCGCGAGTGATCTCGCCGCGCAGTTCCACGTCCACCGGCAGACTGTCCCGCTCGAACAACCCCGGCCGGGCGATCGCCGCCAGCGCGGTGACTTCCTTCAACGGAAAGCCTTCGCGGCCAAGTTCCTCGTGATGAGCACGCAGCGCGAACGGAAGCAGCTCGTTGGCCAGTCGCCACAACGGGTTGTTCGCTCGACGTGCCTGAATCGCGTTCAGCCGCTCGAACGTGATCTCCGGCCGCTCGGCGACATCGCGGGGCACGATCGTCTTCGTCGCCGGACGGGCAAAGACGGCCGCGGCCGACTCCGGATCGACCAGAATGTTGAACTCCGCAGCCGCCGTGATATCGCCACCGATCTGAAACGAACCGCCCAGGCAGACCAGTTCCCGCAGCAGTTCGAAGAACTGCGGCTCCAGTTCCTGGGCCAGAGCCACGTTGGTCAACGGTCCCAGCGTCAACAGCGTGATGCGATGGGGAAACTGCCGCACCAGATCGGCCAGCACCTTCGCCGAAACATGAGCGTGATGCAGCTCCGCCGCACGCAGCTCCAGATCCCCCAGCCCGTTCGCTCCGTTCAGCGACTGCGGGCCGGGCGCTTCGTACACCAGCGGACTGTCGATCAGCGGCGCCACCATGTGCGAGACACCGATCCGCGGCCGCCGCGGCGGATCGATCAGGTCCACCAGCGCCTGGATGTTCCGCGCCGCCTGACGCCCCGAAACGCAGCCGGCGCACGCGGTGATCCCCACCACGTCCAGATCCGGATCGGACAACGCCAGCGCGATCGCCAGAGCATCCCCAATGCCCGGATCGGCATCGATGACCAGCATCCTGCGGTGCGAGACGCTCAATTCACCGCCTCCCTGAAATCGCTTCGCTCATCGGACGGACACCGCGACTACAAAGCCGCATCGAACTCGTACACCGTCGTCTGACGATAGGTTTCGCCGGGCCGCAACACGGTGCTTGGGAACTCCGGTCGGTTGGGCGAATCGGGGAAGTGCTGGCACTCCAGGCAGAACCCCCCGAAACGTCCAAAGCCGCCGCAGCTCTCGCTGCCATCCAGATGATTGCCCGTGTAAAGCTGCACGCCCGGCTCGGTCGTGCGGACGGTCATCCGCCGCCCCGTCCCCGGATGGAAGACGACCGCCGCATCCCGCAACTGTCCGGGCGCCCCGTCGACGACGAAACAATGGTCATAGCCTCCGCCCGTTTCGTCGATCCGCTCGCCGATCTCCCGCGGTCGACGGAAATCCAGCGGAGTCCCGTCCACTTCCGGCAGCGTCCCGGTCGGGATCAGCGTCTCGTCCACGGCCACGAATCGTTCCGCCCCCAACGTCAACTGGTGGTCCAGGACATCGTCACGGGAGCCGTCGACGCCCGCCAGATTCCAGTATGCGTGATTGGTGAGATTCAGCACCGTCGGCCGATCGCATTCCGCCTCGTAGTCGATCCGCAGCACGTCGGCTTTGCGCGGCACGGTATACCGCACACGGACCTGCAGCGTGCCCGGATACCCTTCCTCGCCATCCGCGCTGACGTACGACAGCTCCACTCCCAGCCGCTCGGCGTCCTCGAACGGCCGAGCGTCCCAGAGCACCTTGTCGAAGCCCCGCAGCCCGCCGTGCAGGTGATGCGGCCCATCGTTGGTGGCCAGACGGTATTCGGTTCCGTCCAGGGAAAACCGCCCGAATGCGATGCGATTGGCATAGCGGCCGCAAATGGCGCCGAAATACGGGCCCGGGTTCGCATACCTGCGCGGATCGGCGAAACCCAGCGTCACGTTGCCACGCCGTCCCTTGCGATCGGCCGCGAACACGCGCCGCACCACACCGCCGAGATTCAGGATATCGACCCGGAATCCGCCGTCGTTCACCACTTGGAATTCCACCACCGGCCGACGGTCGACCGGAAACAACGCAGCGCTC
Source organism: Planctomycetota bacterium (assembly GCA_003696385.1). Lineage (GTDB taxonomy): Bacteria > Planctomycetota > Planctomycetia > Planctomycetales > Planctomycetaceae > J052. The sequence goes on from RFHO01000522.1 coordinate 2,954, forward strand.
GTGATCCCCATGCTCTGCTCACCTTTCCGGGAAGGCTCGTCGCCGAACGTGCCCGCGGGCGCATCGCTCGCCGCAACGGATGATGATCCGGAGCCCCCCAGCGATCGCTCATCATGCCGCAACGCGTGCCCGTGCGAAAGCGAGCGGCACGCGGTCATTGCGGAACGGCGCTTTCCCGCAATCGGTACAACTGTTCGCCCGCCTTGCGGACGACCAGGATGCCTTCGTCCTCGCGGTTCGCGTAGGCGTCGACGTCGATCGACGCGGGATCCCGATATCCGAGATTGATCCGCTCACACACCTCGCGCGGAATCTGCGACGCCAGCGTCACCCGGATCCGCGGCTTTTCGACGCCGTTTTCGAACGTGCCCGCACCGCGAACGTGCGTGGAATGCGCCAGCACGCCCCACGGAATGTCGCGAAAGCGGTCCCACTGCTTCGTGAAATAGTCGCGGACGTGGTAGCCGACCCGCTCGATCAACGCTCCATGCGTCACCGAGATCTCCTTCAGGTGCGGCGCGTAGATGATCAGCTCGCCGCCATCCGCCACGACCGGCTCCAGCTTGTACATGCACTTGCCGGCGACCCACAACTCGTCGTACATCGGCGGAGCGCACGAAATCACCAGCTCGAAAGGCCGGTCGCACCAGCGGATGTGAACCCGTGCGGAGAGATCCGCCGCGCGATCCCAGGCGGATTCGGGCGTCCCGTAGAATAGGCCGTACAGCTCGTTGCCCGGCGAGACGACGAACGCCACACAGCGCCGCTCGATCGGCAACCGCTGCGCCGCGCGATCCACCACCGCCCGCACCGGTGTGTGCTTCTTGCCGATGATGCCCACGTTGGTGATCAGCGCGCCCAGCCAATGAAAGAAGTTCAACAGCTCGGGACCGGAAATACCCGGGAAGAAATACTTGTTCCCGCCGGAGAAGCCGACCACCTCGTGCGGAAACACGGGCCCCACCACCAGCGCGACGTCATAGTCGCGCAGCCGTGCGTTGACGGTGATCGGCACCTCCATCCGCAGCAGTCCGCCGCTGATCGCGTCGGTCTCCTCCTCCGTCAGCCGCCCCACTTCCATCAACCGCTCGCGGCGCTGCCACTCGTGATTGAACAGCCCCACTCCCGCGTACCGCGGATCGCCCGCCGGAATGCCCAGCAGATCGCGGATGGACTGCTCCGACATCGGCGGATGCGTCCCCAGAGCGACCAGCACATCCAGCTTGGCCACTCGCTCGGCCAGCCGCCGGTGAATCTGCCGGAACAGCAGCGGCAACGGCGCCGTCCGCGTGGCGTCGGGCACGATCAACAGCACGCGGCGGCCCGCAAAATCGTCCGCCGGAAAGGATTCCTCGAACCACCGCGCCACTTCGGCTTCGCTGAGTGTTTTCGGCTCCATCGTCGCCCGGATTCCTTCAAACCTGCTGTGCGCGGCCGAACGGACGAGCGCGCATCGCACGCAGTCCGTCCCCTTCTGCAAACCACGACGCCGCCCCAGCCGCGTTCCCGCGTGACGATGCCCGATCACGCGTCCGCCGCGCGCGATGCGGCCGCGCGCAACTGCCCTTCCAGGTCGTAATTCACCAGCCGCCCCCAAGCGGCGAACAGCTTGGCGAACACCGGACCGGGCTCTCCGTCGCCGATCGGCTCACCGTTGAACCGCGTCACCGGCAGCATGCAGTACGGCGTGGACGTCGTGAACGCCTCGTCCGCCTGGAGCACGTCATAGGCGGTGAACGCCCGCCGCTCGAAGGACAGCCCCAGCGGCGGGCACAGCTCTTCGATCACTCCCAGACTCACGCCCCCCAGGCACAGCCGCTCCGGAGCGGTGATCACCCGATTCCCCGAAACGATGCAGAAATTGGCTGTGCTGCATTCGGTGACCGTGCCGTCCAGTGACAGCAGCAGCGCCGAAGCGTGCGGATCCACCCTGCGCGCGGCTCGGTCCGCCAGGTAGTAGTGCATGCGGCTGCGACACTTGATCTTCGGGTCCACGCAATCGGCCGGCATCTGGCGCACCGGCGGCGTCACCAGGTGCTGCCCCCGGATCAGCTTCTCCGCCCACAGCTCGAACGGCAGGCGAAACGTGTGCACGCAAACGGTTCCCGCGTCCGCACGCTCGCGACGCGACGCGCCCAGATACGTCAGGTTCTGTCCCGCCGTGACGAAGACCACGATGCCCAGGTCGTCCTCGGGTCTTACGTTGCGGGCGTTGTGCCGCACGACGTGCTGGATCGCCTCGACCAGCTCCGAGCGCTCCGGCCGGGTGGGAAAACCGACCGCCTTCAGCGACCGATACAGGCGGTCCATGTGCTCGTCCAGATGAAACGGCTCGTGGTCGATGGTGCGGATC
>RFHO01000095.1 GCA_003696385.1 Planctomycetota bacterium
AGCACCGGTCGCCAGCTTCCGGCGTCGCTGACGTACAACGTCATCAGACCGGCCGTGGCCGCCACCAGCAAGCACCGGCCATCATCGCTGGCAACCGTCGCCGCAATCCGCCCATCGGCATGCTCCCACCGCGACAGCACGTTTCCGTCCCAGTCCGCAACGATCACATGCCCGTCGTCGGTCCCAACGAACAGACGCTCGCGGTCGGGCAAAGCATGCACCGTCAGCGGGATCACATCGATCGACAGCAGGATGCGGAGCAGCGCACCGGATTGCGGATCGACGCTGACGATCTGGCTGGAATTGGTAGCCACGATCAGCTTATCACCCACCGGATGGGCTCTGTGGATGCGGGTGCGACCGGTGAGCAGTGTCTGCAATCCGTTGTCGAACGCGAACAGCCGCTTGCCATCGGACGCCGACCAGCAAACCAGCTGACGGTCGCCACAGGGAGCCAGAATCCGCTGACCATCGCCGGTGAGACAGAACAACCCGGTCACGTTGCCGCTGGGCTCCAACTGGATCGGCCGATCGTTCACGCGGTCCGGCCACAACGTGCCGGAACCGTGCGTCAGAGACTCTCCGAACGTGGACAGCCGGATGGTCTCGGAATCCGTCGTTCGAATGGCGTACAAACGGCCGTCGTCCAGGAAGCCCGCCGCGACGTAGCCGTCCGTCGGCGGTAAAGCGGCCATCAGAGGCCGTCGGACGCGGTACGGTCGCACGTCCCGGTTTCCGCCCACGGCGAACCACGAACCGTCCGGAGACACGGCAACCGGCGGTCCGCGTCGCCCATCGGCGGGAACGGAAGCAACCACGCCGCGGCGAGAAAAGTCATAGATCCGCACTTCTGCGGCGCGGTCCACGCTGGCAACGACGGCGAACGAATCGCCCACGAACTCGAGTGTCTGTGCCCGACCGAGGTCTCCGAGGAACTGCTGATCCGGGAGGCCAAGCATCGGCTCGTCTGCGACGGCGTCGAACAACAGCAACTCCATAAAGGCAACTGCCGCCGCCCATGCGCGACCGGTCGGATGTATGGCTGCGACGTCCAGTTCGCGATCCACGATCCGCTGCTTGTCATTGCCGCGCCAGGACACGCGTACGATCGCTTCGTCATCGCCGGCCAGAATGGCGTCGGACCCCGGGAGCGGTGTGAACCGTGCCGTCGAGGCTGCACAATGGCCGGCGCGGCTCCACTGCTGGCGCTGCTCATCGAAGGCGAAAAAGCACAATCGTGCGGCATCCTCTAATTTCGGCGTCCAGAACGACGCAACCAGCTTGTTCCCGTCGCCCACGAATCGGACCTGCCCGCCTTCCTGTTCGGGTACGTTGCTCTCGAATACCTGAACCGGTGCGGCCTCGTTCCGTCGCCATATCACCAGCCGGCCGAATCGCGTGACGGCCGCCGCCCAGCGTCCGTTGTGCGAGACAGCGGTGTAACGGTTCATCTCCCGGTAACGGCTCGTTCCATGAAGCAAACGAGCGACGTTCGCCATCCGCGAATCGTAGACATACCGCTCGACCGTCTCCCGCGAGGCAAGCCGCACCACCTCCGTTACACACTGCCAGTCTTCCTGGCCGCGGGCGATGACCAGCCCCAGGCCGTCCGGCGTGGATGCCAGATTCGCCACTTCCTCCCCCAGCACAACACGGATTTTCGGCAGAGGCCGCACATCCAGAGCACTCAGGGCGCGGAGCGCGTAGCTGCGCATCTGAGGCCACCGCTGCGGCGCATCCAGCGCAGCGGCGCGGCGGAGGTCCTCCAGAGCCTTCCATGACCAGCCGTTCTGCGGCCGCAGCCGCGTTTGCATCTCGATCCCGCTGAGCAGCGCCCGCAACTGTTCGCGTTGCGCCGCTCGCCGTGCCTGCTGCTCGTTGCGATAGTGCCGCTGTGCCTCCGCGGCCCGCTGCCGCATGGCCGCGGCAAAGTAGGTCGAGAACGCCAGCCCGGCCACCAGCGACAATACCAGGCCACAGGCCAGCACGCTGACCACCACATGCCGACGGCACCATCGCCAGGCACGTTCGAAGGTGCCGATCGGGCGGGCCAGGATCGGCCGGCCGGTGAGATAACGGTCCAGCTCGTCGACCAGTTCGCGGGCCGACGCGTACCGCCGCGCAGGGTCCTTCTGCAGGCACTTCAGGCAGATCGTCTCCAGATCCCGATCGATGGAGGGGTTGATCGACCGGGGTGCCACCGGTTCCGCCTGCATCACGGCCGAAAGCAGTTCCAGTGTCGACGGAGCGGAAAACGGAGGCCGCCCCGTGATCAGTTCATAGAGGATTGCCCCGATTGCATAGACGTCCGAATGCGGGCCGATCCGCTCGACCTGCCCGGCCGCCTGCTCGGGCGGCATGTACGCCGGGGTTCCCATCACTGCGCCGCTGGCGGTGAGGTTGCTGTCGCTTTCGACCTGCTTGGCCAGACCGAAGTCCGTGATCCGCGGGTTGCCGTCCGCATCCATCAGGACGTTCGATGGCTTCAGGTCGCGGTGAATCACGCCCTGTGCATGGGCGTACGCAACCGCATCGGCGATCTTCCGCGTGATCTCGGCGGCGCGACGTGGCGGGAGCGGCCCTTCCCGGACGAACGCCTTGAGCGTCGGGCCGTCGACATAGCCCATCGTGAAATAATGTTGGCCGGCGATTTCCCCGACGTCGAACACGGGGACGATGCCCGGATGATCCAGCCGCGCCGCCGCGCGCGCTTCCACGCGAAATCGCTCGATTTCCTCTGTGTCGGCCAGGTTGCCGCTGCGGATCATCTTCAGAGCCACCACGCGATCGGCCTGGACCTGCCGGGCCCGGTACACCACCCCCATGCCACCGCGGCTGATCTCCTCCAGGAGTTGATATTCGCCGAACAGCTTCGCCTCCGACCGTTCGACCGGCGGACCGTTGACGGTATCGTCGGGAGAAGGGCGAATGGTGACCGTCGGTTGGTCCGGGGTAACCGACTCCGCATCCGGCCGACCGGCAGAATGGCCCTTCAAGGAACTCCGGTCGCGGTCCGGTGACCCGCTCGCCGTGCCCGACACAGGGAGAAATGACGCGGCGGCATCCTTCGTGGCCCGAGCCACACCCCGATGGAACAGAATGGTCGGAATCTCCCCCGACCGCGTGCCGCCGTCCTCCTCCTCCGCAACCTCCAGAAGCCCCTTCAGCACCGGCCAAAGCTCTGGAAACCGCTCACGATACTCTTCCGGCGTCGGTCGATCGCCACACCGCAAACGCACGGCGTATTCCACGCACAGACACCGGCAGAGGCTCTCGGCCGCAGCGCCGGCCAGGGCCGGCCACGCACGCAGATAATGCTCCAGCAGCGGCCGCGCGGGGAACGCCCCAGGAGCACCCGCTTCCGGTCGTTCCGGCGCACCGTCCGCCGAGCTGGCGGCCCGCTCCCACCGCTGGACCAGGTCGACCGCAACGACCTCACAGACTTCCGCGAGCGACCTTTGGGAGACTTCGTGGGCGTACAGCCGCCAATCCGGCTGCCCGCCCCGGGTCCACTGTTCGCGAAAGCGGGTCAGGGTTTGAGACTCCGGAGACGCCCCCATGTCCTCGCTCCTCACCGCTGCCGTTGCCGACGGTGCCGGAGCGAGCCGCTTCCCTCGGGCAACGCATGCTCTACGGCCTGTCGACCCTCGGCAGATTTCCAGAGGCTTTCGGGATGTGCACACCAGTCCGCGGCAGCCCGAAGGGGGCTGCATCGGTCGCAGTCAACGCTTCCGCACGAGTGCCGTCCTCGAGCCCCGTGACGTCCGATTTCAAGACATCCCGGACAAACGCATGGTACCAAGAG
>RFHO01000523.1 GCA_003696385.1 Planctomycetota bacterium
GCCACAACCGATCCGCAGGAGGCGCCGTCGGACGGCACAACGGAAGCCTGATGGCCGACACGCCTCTCGGCCGGCGAAGTGACGGCCCAGCGTTTTTCGGCCGATCGCGCCGGCGGATCGAGCCGCTTCGCCCGTGGGAGGCCGCTCTTTGTCCCGGCAGACGATGGACCCGGCCCGCCCGACGCTCCAAAATGGCACGCCCAGGTCGCGCCATTCCGCGTGAATTCCGGCGCGGTGGTCGGATCGCCGCGGATCGGGCCGAGGGAAGACTTCTGCGGTCGCGACGAAGCGGCACCGCTTCGGCCAGGTCTTGGGAGCGGCGGGACGCTGGCGAACGGACGAACCGCACGGCAGCGGCGGCACCGAAAGAGATATCGGCAGACGGCATGAGCAGCGGTCCCCAGGTTTACACGGTACTGGCACGGCGGTATCGCCCGCAGCGCTTCGAAGACGTCGTGGGCCAGGAACACGTCGTCCGCGCGCTGCAGAACGCGATCCGTGAAAACCGCGTTGCACACGCGTACCTGTTCACGGGCGCCCGTGGCGTCGGCAAGACTTCGACGGCCCGGATCCTGGCCAAGGCCCTGAACTGTCCCCATGCGGTCGACGGCGTGCCGTGCAACGAATGCGACATCTGCCGGTCGATTTCGGCCGGCCACGACATGGACGTACTCGAAATCGACGGGGCATCCAATCGCGGCATCGACGACATCCGCCGCATTCGCTCCGGCGTCAACGTCAAGTCGATGCGAACGAAATACCGCGTGTACATCATCGACGAAGTGCACATGCTGACGACCGAGGCCTTCAATGCACTGCTGAAGACGCTGGAAGAACCGCCCCCGAACGTCAAGTTCGTGTTTTGCACCACGGAACCGCAAAAAGTGCCGGAGACCATTCTGTCGCGCTGCCAGCGATTCGACTTCGGCACGATCCCCGCCGATCGCATCGCAACCCGCCTGAAAGAAATCGCGGAACGCGAAGGGAAGCGGGTCGAAGACGCCGCCATCGAACTGGTCGCCCGCCGCGCCGCCGGCTCGCTCCGCGACAGCCAGTCGCTGTTCGACCAACTGTTGGCATTCGGCGGCGAGGAGATCACCGCCGCGGACGTGCACCGTCTGCTGGGCACAGCACCGGAAGACCAACTGTTGCAGTTGGGAGGGGCGCTGGTGGCCGGTCGCTGTGACGCCGCCATCGAAAGCCTGGAACGCATCCTGGCCGAAGGCGTCCAGTTGTCCGAGCTGATGGACCAGTTGCTGGATTACACGCGGGACCTGATGGTGCTGTCCACGGGCGCCGACGATGTACCATTGCAGAGTGTCTCGGAGGCGGCGCGGCAGCGACTGTCCGAGCAGGCCGGACGGCTGGGAGTTTCCGGTGCATTGGCCGCCATGCAGATCCTCTCGGACGCTCGCCAGAAGATGCAGCGATCGGTTGTGGGGCGGGCGATTGCCGAAATGGCACTGGTCCGCGTGTGCCTGCTGAAAGACCTGCAGCCACTGGCGGAGGTCATCGGTCGCGTGCAGCAGGGAGAATCACCGGTGCCGCTTCGCCTGCAGCCGGCAGCTTCCGACGCCCCACCGCCGGCCGGCGGCCCGGAAAAAAAAACTGAACCGGCGGTGATCGACGCTTCCTTGGACGCCGCGACGCCCTCGGGGCAATCTCCGAGTGCAGAGGCTCGGCAGGACGTCGGGACCACGCGGCCAGCGGGAACGACGCCGCGAGAATTTGCCGAGCGGCCCACGGCACAGGCCGTACGATCCGCTCCGAAGATCGGCGACGTTTCACAAACTCCCACGGATGGTTCCCGCGCCGGCGACACGCCAGCGACGACGAAGGCCGGACGGTCGGAGCGGCCCGACCGACCGCCACTGCGCGGCAGAACGCCCGGAAGCGGCGCCGTGGACCGGCCCGTTCCGTCCACCAGCGGTCAGGCCGCGGCTCACGAACCGGCGTCGGATCAACCGCGGCAGGCCGGAGACACGCCGGCGCCGGGCGATGTGTGGGAGGCCGTACTGGCGCGTTTCGAAGGCTTGCCGGCACAGCATCTGCGGGCGGCGACGCGGGCCGCCTGGGCGGGAGACGACGTCTGGGAGCTGACGTTTCCCGGCACACACCGGCTTTCCGCCGATTTCTGTCAGCGTCCTGAGACGCGGGCCGAACTGTCGAAGGCATTGGAGGCCGTCACCGGCCGCCGTGCGCGCATCCGCGTGACGATCGACACCAATGCGGTGGCCGACGACAAGCGCCCCGACCGCGCCGAGCTGCACCGGCTGGTCGTCACCGCCGTGGACAACGATCCCCTGGTGAGTGCGGCGGTAAAGTACCTCGAAGCACGTGTGATGGACGTCCGCGACCTGGGACCGCTCACGAACACCGACGATGAGGACGACGGCCCGGATGAGGCCCCCTCGGAGCGCGGCGATACGGACGAAGACCAGTGAACCGCGGTGACACGACCGATCGCGGCCCGGACTTCGATCTGCATTCCAAGTGGCGATGGCCACCGGTTGCCAAATGCGTCGCAACAGCCGACGATTCCGGCGATGCAGCCGAAACACCGAAGGTTGACCCTCGTGAGGATGGCGAGATGTTCGAACGACTGAAGCAGCTCAAGCAGGTGATGGGATTGATGCAGAACGCCCGGCAGCACGCCGAGGAGCTGAGGGCACGCTGTGCTCGCGAGACGGTCGTCGGCAGTGCCGGCGGCGACATGATCCGAGTGACCATGAACCTGCTGGGTGAAGTCCAACGGATCGAGATTGACCCCGTGCTGCGCAGCTCGCCCGACTGGGACGTGCTCACCGATCTGCTGCGCGTCGCCATCAATAATGCGTATTCGCAAATCCCCGAACGGATGCTCGAAGTCGCCGGCGAAGCGGGTCCGCACTCGGAGAACGCGGGCGATCTCGACGGCATGCTGAATGAGCTTGTGGCCGGCTCGGGGCTTGCCTCGCTGTTCGGAGGCATCAACATGCCGGTGGGGACGCAGGCGGAACCGACCGCCGAAACCACGTCGATGCCCGAGCGCGACGACTCGAGCGAAGCTGCCTCCTCGGAGGACGAAAGGCACCTGTGCGACTGACATACGGCACCGCGTCCCGTGCCGTTCGCGTCGGCAAAGTTTGCACTGCGCGGCAGACCGTTTGCAGAAGCTCACGGCGCGCGGATGAACTCACGGTGAAACAGCTCCGGCCCGCTTGTCGCACGGCAGTCCCGCAGGGTGGCCGGCCCGTCCGCTTGCGCGGGACGGCGTCGGGGCGGCCGACGGCCTGGATGGAGCGACCATGAGGTCAGGACACCATGAACAGAACTCCAGCAGAAACGCCACATCCCTATGGCGCTGCCGTCGGAGAGCTGATTGAACAGTTCTCGCAGCTCCCCGGCATCGGCCGCAAGACGGCCGAGCGGCTGACACACCACATCCTTTCGTGCGACCGCGAAAAAGCACTGGCCCTCGCGGAAGCCATCCGACGGGTGAAAGATACCGTGCATCCGTGCCGGCGGTGCTTCAATCTCACCGAGGGCGAACTGTGCGCGATTTGCGCCGACCCACGGCGGAATCCCCGCGTGATCTGCGTGGTCGAACAGCCCAGGGACGTCACGAAGATCGAAGCCGCGGGCGTTTTCGACGGAGTCTACCACGTGCTGCAGGGGTCCATCTCTCCATTGAACGGGGTCGGCCCGGAAGACCTGACCATCGACGCACTGCTGCAACGGATCGACCAGCAGGGGGTGGAGGAGGTCATCATGGCCACCAATCCCACGCTGGAAGGCGACGGCACGGCGTTGTACATCACCAATCTGCTGCAGGACCGACCGGTCACCGTCACGCGACTCGCCCGCGGCATCGCTTCCGGCAGCGTGCTGGAATTCGCCAACAAGGAAATGCTGGCGGACGCCCTCCGCGGACGCAGCCGCTTCTGAAATGCCGTGCGTGCCCTCCACCGCGGCGAGCGACACATGGTCACGTTGCGAACCCGCAACGGCCTCTCCCGGCGCGAACCTGACGTGGGGGTCCCATGAACTCTCAGGCGTTGCGTTCGCGCGTGAGTCCACTGTGCCTCCGGAGCACCGGTGCCCGGCCATCATGCAGGCTTCGGACGGCCACGATCGCGGCGGAGCCGGTCCGCCGGTCGTGCGATCAGGACAACACCCCGACGCCGCAGATCTGCGGAAAATCGTCTTCTTCGGGCGGGATGTCTGGAGACGGTGGCCAGAATCGGCCCGCGAGGATTTGCCGAACCACCTGTCGCGCCGTCTTGTCGGCTTCCTGCAGCTCCGCCTCCTCCCACTCGGCCAATCGGAGCAATTCCTCCGACTCCCGCTTGCTCAGCGCAACGTAGCCGAGCTGGATGGGCGCATCTTCGGGCAGGATCGAGCGAACCAGGTGCCGGTACAGCGGAAGCTGCAGATCGACCCAGTGCCCGCGGCGACGGTGCTGCCGCTCCGGATCCCTGGCATTGTCTCCGGTCTTGTAGTCGAGCAACGCCCATTCTCCGGTGTCTTCGTGTACGTCGATGCGGTCGATGCGACCGGTCAGCCGGATGGATTGAGCGCCGCCTCCGGGTGCGTCTTCGTCGGCCACAAAATCGCAGTCGTGCTGCCGGAATTCCACGTGGCAAATCCGCCAGCCCTCGCTGCGGCGCTGTGCCTGCCACTCCGCGAACCGCCGCAATCGCTCGCGGGCACGCTCGACCTGCAACGCGACCGCCACCCGCGGCGGATTACCGAATGAAGCACGGACCAGTTGGTGCAATGTCTCGTCAAGAAGTTCGGCGATTTCTTTCGGATTGCATGCGTCCCGCAAGTCCGACTCCCCAAAGATGCGCAACGCTTCGTGAATCAGCGTCCCGAACGCCTGCGCATCCAGCTCCTCGGCCGTGTCGTCGACGGTGCGGAGTCGCAACACATGCTTCAGATAGAACCGAAACGGGCAGCGCAGATAGTCCCGGAACGCGGTGACGCTGATGGAACCGACCGGCGGTATTTCGTCCGGAGTCGGACAGTGAGGCACGAACACAGAGTCGCTCACCGGCTCCGCCGCGGCGGGAGCGGTCTCGTCCACATCCTGCCCGGCCGCCTCATCCGCCGAGCGGTCGTAAAAGCGCAGCAGCCGCGCCGCGATCTGCTCGGCATCTCCGGTCAGCAGCAATCGGCTCGGCGTCAACGGATCCTGTCGGGTATCCCTCCGCGCAGTGATCAGATGCACGGCTTCCCGCGACTGCAATACGGCCTCCAGAAAATAGGCGTCCCGCGCATACCGGCGGGTGTTGTCCGGAAGTCCTACGGCCCGCCGGAGGGCATCGGGCAGGAACAGATGCGAGTTGAGTGACTCCGGTACGAACTCGTCGTTGAAGGACGTGATGATCGTCACCGCAGCGTCGTCCCAGGCGAGATCGAGCCATCCCTGCAGTTCGATGCCGTTCTGCTGTGGGTCCGGCCGCAGTTCCTGCCCGGCAACCTGCCGCATCAGCAAACGCAAGGCCGACGGACCATCGATCGAAAGCTGCAGTGCGTCATGCAACACGGACCACGCCGCCAACTCACTGCCGACAATGTCCAGAGACTCCGCCAGCACTCGATGATCACTGCGTCGCAGATCCAGCGGTCGACGGTACGGCACGCCGAGCACACTCTGCAGCCTTTCGGCCCACTCCCGGAGTGATGCCGTGCCCTCGGTGAGCGGACGCAGCCACTGTTCGACATGACCGACGACGGCCGCCACCACTGCCTGCGTATCGGAATCGACTCCGTCGATCTCCTGCAGACGACTCAGTTCGACAGCCGCCGGGATGTGCTCCGCCGCGAACCGATCGAGTATCGCCAGCCAGTTCCAGGTCGGCGGGTGTCGCGAGATCGCTCCCTGCGGCAACTCTGTCTCGGCCGTCTCGCCGCTGACGGGGTCGATGTTCCCATCGACCGGTTGCACAGGGTCATCGGCGCCGTCCGCCTCCATAATGCCGTCATCGTCCTCCGCAGCGTCGCCGGACGCGTTCGTGCCAACGTCGACGGGGCTCGCGCCTCGCAGCGCCGCCTCCAGCCAGTCGTACACGTCTGGATGCCGCACCAAAGCCGAAAACGCAGCGTACGAACGCGTCTCCAGAAAATCGGCCATCACGTCCAGCAGTCGGTACATCGGTGTCCGGGCCAGCTCCGGGCCAACCCCCCAGCGGGTGGCCACGCCGACCCGCTGCAGCTCGCCGCGCAACTCCCGCACCAGCTCGCGGTCAGCAACACCGATGGTGATCGCGTCCTCCGACCACTGTCCGGCGTGGCGTCGCAGGATCCGGATGACATGTCGAATCTGTTCCCGCGCATCGGCGGCGTAGGAGATCCGATCGTCGGCCACCTGTGGCGGCTCGGCGACCCATCGTTCCGGAACCAGGCAGCCGAACGCGTCGAAGCGGTCCGCCAGTGTCTCGGGCGCATACACGAACGCCGTCACCCGGTCACCGAGCTGGCCGAGCATCTTTTTGACAATCTCGTTCAAATCGACGGTTCCCAGCAGGAACACATGGCGATCCGTGTGGCACTCATGATGTTCGACGGCGACGATCCGCGCGGTCTGCAGGTCCCACATGCCCAATGCGTCCAGCCGCTGGAGGTAGCGCTGCTGCAGCTCGTCGAGCACCTGCCAGCGATCCGCATCGTGGAAGCCGCCGAGCTTCGATCCAGCCTCCAGAACGTCCGAGAAACGGTATCCGTTTGCGGCCAGCTCCCGATGTTGCACGGCGAGCAACCGTCCCA
>RFHO01000524.1 GCA_003696385.1 Planctomycetota bacterium
CCGCTGATCCAGTGATCCGAGCTTCTCGGCCATGTAGTAGTTCAGCAGAGTCGACTTCCCGCTGCCCGCGCGGCCTTCGATCACCAGCGGCAGATCCTCGGAAACAATGGCCCGTTCCAGGACGCGCATTTCTTCGCTCGAAAGCGCCAGAAACGACTCGCGATCTTCAAAGGCGCTCTCCAGGAGTTCATCGTCCGCAAGGATGTACCACGGAAACGCACGGTCGGCATACCGGCTGAGCAGGTCGCCGCGCGGCCGGTCCGATTGGCCTCGCTCTTCCCAGGCGCGGAAGTCCTCCATGAACTGCCGGAATTGCTGGTCGATTCGCTCCCGCTCTTGTCCCGCCTCTGTCGAGCCGTCCCTTGGCACGATGCCCCAGACAATGTCCTCTTTCAGCGTGGTTTCTCTGTCGAAGACGCGTGTGTGATAGACCGTGAACTGCGGGCAGTCCAATTCCTGCAGTTCACCATGCTCGGTCGCGGGTGCGTCGACGATTTCACGCAGTGCTTTCTGCAGATCCACCTGCTGCGCCTTGGGCAGTTTGCCATAAGCACGGACGACGGACGCGGTGAGATAGACGGTGTGCGTACGATCGTCGCAGACCGTCATTCCAACGCGATTGGGATGAACGAAATACAGCAATTCGTCGGGAACGGGCGGCAGCGGCTTTACCTCCGAGCCCGGCTGCGCCGGGCTGGCGGCCACTTCCCGCGTCACCCGCTCGATTTCCGCGCGATGACGCTCCAGCAGCGCCCCCACATCCGGTTCGTACTGCGCCGCACCACGGGGTACGTACTGCAGCATCAGTACGGCCTGTCGCCCGACGACATCGAACGGCAGCACGTAGGCCAGCAACCGCCGATTGCCCACGCGCTTCTTGAAGAAGCAACGCCCCAGAGGCTCGAAGTACGGAATAGCGCCGTTCTCACGGAGCCCCACTTTCTCGATTTGTGCCGCGAGGCTTCGAATCGCCCCGCGCGATTCCCCGTCGACGTCGTCCCAGAAACTCCGCGTGAAATGGACCTCGCACTTCATCGCCACTTCTCCCACCGCTCGCGCCCCGACAGCACGATCCGCAATGCCGCATCCGTGACGTCCCGCACGGCCTTCGGAGGCAACAGCATGCTGCAGGACGTCCGAACATACCCCACTCTTTGCATCAGACGGCTCACGCCGCGGTCAACGACCATTCGGGCACGCCCGTTGCATCGGAATGTCCGGCAAGCGTATGCGAGCAAGCCACAGATGGTCAGGCGTGTGCCCACTCGAACGGCCAGATGGCAACGCCTGAGCCGATGTCTGCCATGGTTACGTCGCGGAAGTGGCGACGCAAGCGACGGATGTCCACACCTCTGGACAGACGAACGAAGCAGCCGCGAGGAACGGAGCGAGTGGAGAACTGGGGCCCGGCCTGCGACCGTCGCCGACCGGAACGGGCGTAACGAACACAGGACGCATGTGAAATGCGCGAAACCGCTGCAGGCGCGGGCGCTATTCGGGGAGTTCGGCGCCGCGGGTTTCCCGCCCGAGCCAGATGATGCCGGCTCCCAGCAGATAAAGCGGCGCCAGCAGGATGGCTTTGCGCTCGTCCGTCACGGGATGGGCTCCGAAGCCGAAGAACGCAGCCGCCGTCGCCAGCCGTCCCATGTTGAAGCAGAAACCGGCCCCCGTCCCGCGCAGGCGTGTCGGATACAGTTCCGGGAAGTACACGGCGTATCCGGCGTGCATCCCCAGTGTGAAGAAGCCGAATACCGGAAGCGTGATCGCCAGCACGAGGGCGGACGCCTGCATGGGTATCAGCACCTGGAACATCAGCATCATCATGGCGTAGGCGACAAGGTGGTACAGTGTGAACGCCGCCCGCCGGCCGATGCGATTGGAGATCGTTCCGAACAGCACCAACCCCAGCCCACCGCCGATGGTGTTCAGGACCATGCTCAGCATCTCCGCACGCTTGATCTCCGCCCGGTGCTTCTCGAACGCCGCTTGCCGGGCGGCTTTGTCGGCATCCGGAGCGACTCCTTCGGCCCGAAGAGCCTGTTGCTGTGCATGACGCAACAGGGCGTTCTTCCCGTAGATGTGACCGCCCCAGAACGTCACCAGGCCGATCGAGGACAGTGTCACGCCGACCAGCGTGTTGCGCAGTTGCGGCGGGACGAACAACTCGACGAGCCGCCCTGTTTGCGGGCCTTCGCCCGAGACGGCCTTGCGCCGCGCGGCCACCCACTGTTCCGGTTCGCGCAACTTCCAGCGGACCCACAACGTCAGCAATGCCGGCGCGGCTCCGATGGCGAACCCCCAGCGCCAGGCATTCTCACCCAGTGCCGGGTTGCCCACGACGAACGCGCCGGCCGCCGCAGCCAGAAGCGTTCCCAGGACGCTGCTGGCGTGGAAAATCGAACTCATCACGGCCCGTGAGCGCGCGGGCATCACCTCGGCCACCATCGCCGACGCCACGGCCCATTCGCCGCCGACGCCCATCGCCACGAAGAACCGCAGCACGACCATCTGCCACGGAGCCTGCGCCAGGGCCGTCACACAGGTGAACAGCGAGTAGCACAGAATCGTCACGATCATCGTCCGAGAACGGCCGATCTTGTCGCTGAGCATGCCGAACAGCACGCCCCCGACCGCTCCCCCGAGAAGAAAGCTCCCGAACGCCCGATCGTTCCACGCCGACACCAGTGGGTGGTCCGCCGGCAGTCCGAGCAGATCCGGCATCGCG
>RFHO01000525.1 GCA_003696385.1 Planctomycetota bacterium
ACGCAGCCGGCCGCGCCGCTTGATGCTCGTGAAAACGCCGAAGACGTCCCGGTCGGGTACCTGAGCCAGCGCCTGCGGCGAGGTCCGGGTGACACCCGTGACCGCTTCCACGATGACGGCGCGGGCTGCCCGCAGCACAGCCCGGCCGTCGTTCTGCGACAGCCAAGACGCTGACGCCGCGCCGTCCGTCGCCGCTGTCGCGATCGGCGCGGCGGTTCCAGCCGACACGGCCGTCCCCGACGGCCACCGGCCGCGGCCGGTGCTCCCCGCGGGTGTGGCCGCTCCAGTGGAGTTTCCCGCAGAAGCCGGCCGCTCACGAGCGCCTTGCGGTGTCGTTCGTTCGTTCCCCGCTCTCCGCCGCTGAAGGATCCGCGAAGCTTCGGCGAACGCAGCCGCCAGCGGATCCTGATCGGAAGCGGGCTGTTCGTAGCGCCTCATGTCCACACGCATTCTCCTTCGTCCCCAGGTGCCGGGCCCATCTGCGAACCGCCCCGCGATGCGCTCCCCACAGTACCGGCAGCGGTCGCCATCGAGGGCGTACACGCCCAGAGCGTGCCAGTTGCGTTCGATGACCAGCCTCTTGCAGCTCGGGCAATACGTGCTCTGCCGCTCCACGTCGTTCACATTGCCCACGTAGACGAACTTCAGGCCGGCCCGCAGTGCGATCTCGCGCGCCTGGATCAGCGTTTCGTGCGGCGTTCGCTCGCGGTCCGTCAACCGGTAGTCGGGATGAAACGCCGTGAAATGCAGCGGAACGTCATCCCCGACGTTCTTCAGAACCCAGTCACACAGGCGCCGCAGCTCATCCGGATCGTCGTTGGCCCGCGGGATCACCAGATTGGTGATCTCGAACCACACGTCGGTTTCGCGCTTCAGCCATCGCAACGTATCCAGAACGGGTTCCAGGTGCGAGAGGGTCAGGCGGTAATAGAACTCCTCGGTGAACGCTTTCAAGTCGACGTTGGCGGCGTCCATGTGCCGGAAAAACTCCGCCCGAGCCTCGGGACAGATGTACCCGGCGGTGACGGCAACCGTCCTGACGCCCGCCGCGTGACACGCCTTTGCGGTGTCGATCGCGTACTCCGCCCAGATGACCGGGTCGTTGTACGTGAAGGCGACGCTGGCGCAGCCCAGGCTCTGCGCCGCGCGGGCGATCGCTTCGGGACTCGCCGCATCGCTCAACCGCTCGATCTCACGCGATTTCGAAATATCCCAGTTCTGGCAGAACTTGCAGCCCAGGTTGCATCCCGCCGTGCCGAACGAAAGGACGCTGGTGCCGGGCAGGAAATGGTTCAGTGGCTTTTTTTCGATCGGATCGACGCAGAAACCCGTGCTGCGGCCGTACGTGGTCAGAACCATTCGGCCGCCGAAGTTCTGCCGGACGAAGCAGAACCCCCGATCCCCGTCCTTCAGCAGACACGCCCGCGGACACAGCTCGCACAGGATCCGGTCGCCGGCCGGTCGCCACCACCGGGCGGGGTGAACCGCTCCAGCGAACCGTGGCCCGTCATCGGACAGTACCGTCAGTGGCACGGTCATCACCCGCCGCTCCCGCTCGTGAGCCCATGTCCGAACATTGTCCAGCAAGTATCTGCCCGCGCGGTCACCGGGACGCAGTGCAACCAGCAGCTCCCGTCTGCAAAACCGAACGGTCGCACACGGCCCGACCGCGAGCAACCGAGCACCGCGGGCGCAGGGTCTTTTATTTTCGACATCGGCCGCATGAGCGAACGCGGCCGCCCCACGCCGCTCCGATGGTAACGATTGGGCAAACCGGGAAAAACGCGAAAACGCCGAGGGCGATTCCGATCCCGCCATCGAGCAGCGAGCGAGTCGTCTGCCGGAGCCCGGTTTGCCGAATCCGGTTCAACCGGATCGGCCGATTGTGCGGATGATTAGAGAGTGAACGTCCGGGCGGAATGGGACGGGATCGTTCACGATTTGTCCCGCGTCCGCGGCAGTTCCGAAGCGAACGTGCTGCGTGGTGGCGTCATCTTCGAGGGAGTGAGCGGCAGGATGTCCAACAGCACAACGACCACCGACGGCCCGCCCCGCACGGGACAGTCGCGGCTGGGGCGCGGCCTGAACGCGCTGTTCGATTCGAAGACGACCGGGCGGGCAGCCATTTCCGCTGCAGCCGGCGCGCCGCGCGAGGGCGCTGGTCTGAAGCACATCGACATCGATCGGATTCAGAGCAATCCGTTCCAGCCGCGCTGTGACTTCGACGAGGCCGCCCTGCAAGAGCTGGTGACGAGCCTGAAGACGCATGGCGTCCTCCAGCCGTTGCTGGTCCGTCCGCACGGCGACGGATATCAACTGGTGGCCGGCGAAAGACGCCTTCGCGCAGCCCGCGCCGCCGGTTTGGCCAAGGTTCCGTGCTTCGTCCGCAGCATGGAAGACCGCGAGGTGAACGAAGCGGCGCTGGAAGAAAACATCAAGCGCGAAGATCTGAATGTCTTGGAAAAGGCGGAAGCGTTCCGCCGCTACCTGGACACCTTCGGTGGCACGATCAACGATCTGGCCCGGCGTTTGAGCATGACGCGCTCGAACGTCAACAACATCCTGAGGCTGCTGGAACTGTCCGAACCGGTCAAGGATGCACTCCGAAACGACCGCATCAGCTACGGCCATGCTCGCTGTCTGCTGGCGCTGGACGCCACCGGCCAGAAACGCGCCCTCGCCGCGATCGAACGGGACGACCTCTCGGTCCGCGCCACCGAAGCGCTGGTCCGGCGTCTCAA
>RFHO01000526.1 GCA_003696385.1 Planctomycetota bacterium
GGCAGCGGCCGCGCTTCGAAGGAACAGATTCAGCGCGCCGTGCAAAACGAGCTGAATCTGCCGCAGCTCCCCGAGCCGCACGACGTGGCCGACGCCTTCGCCGTCGCGCTGTGCCATTACCACACGCGACGTCCGATCTGAGGTCCTTCCAACGAGGCGCCCGCGCCGTACATCGGCCGGAAGCCCCATCGTCGCCAGCCCTGTGAACCCACGCGCGGAGCACCGGCTCCGTACGTCATCGTGGCGGTTGCCACTGCAGGACGTCGCCGGACCACACCGACACCACGCTGCCGTCGGCCTGTCGCAGCAGCATCTCTCCGGCCTCGCCGAAGCCCACCACCCGACCGATCCGCTCCGGCGCATTCGTCTCCGCATTCACGACACGGACCGTCCGGCCCACGTCCGCGCAACGACGCATCCAGTCCTTGCGCAACGCGGCAAAACCGCCTCGTTCCCACACCACGAGGCGGCGCTCGATCGCTGCCAGAACGTCCGGCAGCACCGACCGGGCGTCTGTTTCACGGCCGGTCTCCGCCCGCAGCGACGTCGCGGGGCGGCCGACGGCGGCGAGTTCCTCGGCTGTGGCGTTCACGTTGATGCCCACACCGACGACCACCGGCTCGCCGGCCGGACCGACGACGGCGGCCTGTTCGGCCAGCACACCGCTGATTTTCCGATCGCGGACCAGCACGTCGTTGGGCCACTTGACCGTCGCCGCCAGATGCTGCTGCCGGATCAGCCAGTCGCTGACGCCCAGCGCCGTGGCCTGCAACAGCGACGCCCTGCGCACCGGCGGCTCCGTCAGCCACAGCAGAAAGGAAAACGTCAGGTCACGGCCGGGACGGGAAATCCACCGCCGGCCGTGTCGCCCGCGTCCGGCGGTCTGTTCGAGGGCCGCGAGCACGTAGCCGGACGGCAACCGCTCGCCCCGCTGAACCGCCGCCAGCAGGGCCTGGTTCGTCGAATCGATGCGGTCCGCCCACTCGGGAACCGAGAATTCCATTATCGCTCTGGCTGCGTCTGTGCCGAACCAAGGCCCTCCACGAGTCCGGCAGCGCTCGTTCCCCCGCGGTGTGGCAACGGGGTGATCGCGTCGTTGACGGTGCGGGCGCGCGGACCGACCGGGGCGACGCCGTTGGAAACGGCGGTTCGGCGGACGGCGATCAGGCGGCGGCCGATTCGTCCCGCGGCGGAAACAGCCGACGCTCACCGCGGACGACTTCCGGCGTGATCACGTAATGCCCGCCGGGTTCCTGGTCGGGCAGCTCGTAGAGGATGTCGAACATCACGTGTTCCATCACGGCCCGCAGTCCGCGGGCCCCGGTTTTGCGGTCGATGGCGATGCGAGCGATTTCGCGGAGCGCGTCGTCGGTGAATTCCAGGCTGGATCCTTCCATCTCGAAGAACTTCTGGTACTGCCGGACCAGCGCGTTTTTGGGCTCGGTGAGCACGCGGACCAGGTCGCTTTCGGTCAGTTCGGCCAAGGTGCTGATCACCGGCAGCCGGCCGACCAGTTCGGGAATCAGGCCGAACTGCAGGATGTCTTCGACGTGCACCTGGGCCAGCAGTTCGCTGTTGCGCCGTTGTTCGCTGTGGCGGCCCGCCGACTGGCCGAAGCCGATCACGTTGCGTCCCAGGCGTTTGGCGATGATTTCTTCGAGTCCGACGAACGTGCCGCCGCAGATGAACAGCACGTTGGTGGTGTCGACTTGGATGTACTGTTGCTCGGGATGTTTGCGTCCGCCCTGAGGGGGGACGTTGGCGACGGTTCCTTCGAGCATCTTCAGCAACGCCTGCTGCACGCCTTCGCCGGAGACGTCACGGGTGATGGAAACGTTCTGCGAGGTTTTGCCGATCTTGTCGATTTCGTCGATGAAGATGATTCCCCGCTGCGCCGCTTCGACGTCGAAGTCGCACGCGTGCAGCAGCTTCAGCAGCAGGTTTTCGACGTCTTCGCCGACGTAGCCCGCTTCGGTGAGCGTCGTGGCGTCACCGATGGCGAAGGGAACCTGGAGGAACCGGGCGAGCGTGCGGGCCAGCAGGGTCTTGCCGCTGCCGGTCGGTCCGATCAGCAGCACGTTGGACTTCTCGACTTCGACGTCGTTGTCGAAGTCGCTTTCCAGCATCAGCCGCTTGTAGTGGTTGTGCACGGCGACGGCCAGCACCTTTTTGGCGTGCGTCTGACCGATCACGTACTGGTCGAGGTATTCGACGATCTCCCGCGGCTTGGGCACGCGGGTGAACAACGGCCGGGAGCCGCTGCGCCGCCGACGTTCCTGGTTCAGGATCGCCTGGCACAGTTCGATGCATTCGCCGCAGACGTACACGTCGTCGGGACCTTCCACCAGCGGCCCGACCTCGCGGTAGCTCTTACGGCAGAACGAACAGGCCGCGTTCTTCTTCCGGCCGGAGCCGCGTTTGCCCGAAGTGAAATCGCGATCGGATGTCATGGAAGGCCTCTTCACAGTTGTCTCACGCTGTGCCGGGTGGGCCGACCGCCGCAGGTGGCGCTCTCAACGCCACCGTCGCCGACCGGTCGGTGCGCCGTCCACCGGGAGCGGCCGCTACGCATCGCTTCGATCATCCGCCGGCAGAACGTCCGCAAGGCGATCGTACCGGCCGCTCGCCGCCGCGTGGGATCCGGCGAAACCGCGGAAATCCCGCGGCGAAAAACCGTGGACGGCAAAAGCCTGCGCTGATGACTTATCGTCCCGGTGAACGGGCGACTGGCACAAACGTGCCGCCGTACCGCCACTGTGCTTTGCAGCGGTCGGAACTCTCATGGGGAGTGCACAATCCGTGCCGATCCTACGCCTGAGAGTCCCCCGAGTATATACGATCGTCGTTTCCGGCTGCGTAACGGCTCAAGCCTCAGCGGGCGCACGCGCCGTGCGGCCGTCCCGTCGCAGACGTCACAGCCCGTCCTTCCGGCCGGGGCGGGTGTTACCGCGCCTCTTCCC
>RFHO01000096.1 GCA_003696385.1 Planctomycetota bacterium
ATTTGTACATTGTCGGATTTCCCGACAGCGTCCACACCAACGGGTTGCGAAAGAGGACCCGGCCCCGACCGGCGCACGGTTGCGGCGTGAGCGTGCGACGCTTGGATTGCGAACCCGGTTGTGGCACAATCGGCAGCCGTGTGTGCTCGCACCTCGGCGGCGGGATTGTCCGAGGTGCCTGCCTGCCGGTATGCCCTCGAGTATTGCCTGCCACCCCACACCATTGATTCGCCCACCGCTGTAGCGCGGTTCCGCGTTGATTGCGACGGCGGAGTCGCCGTATCGTTATTCGATGTGCCGGCCCGCGGCGCTCACGGCACGCCGGCGTCGGCGGTGCGGCCGTTGCGGTCAACGCGTACGGCAGCTTCGTACTTCGCCCGCGCCGGACGCGGAATTCAGCGAGCTCGGCGAAGGCCGTGTTCGGAGGCGAAGCAAGTGCCGCCCGCGGCGATGACCCTCAAGTTTCAGAGGAACCCCATGCGAGAGCGAAAGAACGGTTTGCGGATCGGTACCGGTCGGTTGGTGACCGCGCTGGTGGTCGTTGCCACGGCCGTGGTTGGGAGTGCCGCGGCGGGGACTCCGGCGTTGGAACTGAAGCCGGGTGATCACATCTGTTTCATCGGCAATACCCTGGCCGACCGGATGCAGCATCACGGTTGGCTGGAGACGATGCTTCAGGCGAGGTTTCCGCAACACCGGCTGGTGATCCGCAACCTCGGCTTTTCCGCCGACGAAATCACCGTTCGGCCGCGGTCGATGAATTTCGGCACTCCGGACGAACATCTGACGCGCTGTAAGGCCGACGTGATCTTTGCGTTCTTCGGTTACAACGAATCGTTCGGCGGCGCGGCCGGGTTGCCGAAATTCCGGAAGGACCTGGAAGAGTTCATCGATCACACTCTGGGCCAGAAGTACAACGGACATTCGCCGCCGCGGCTGGTCATTTTCTCTCCGATCGCCCACGAGGACCTGAAGAATCGGCTGCTGCCGGACGGCCGGGAGAACAACGCACGGCTGGAGCTGTACACCAGGGCGATGGCCGAAGTCGCGGCAAGCAAGGGTGTACCGTTCGTCGATCTTTTCGGCCCCACGAAGGCGCTGTACGAGCAGGCGACCGAGCCGCTGACGATCAATGGGATCCACCTGACCGTCGAGGGGAATCGCCGGCTGGCGGAAGTCATCGTGCGTTCACTGTTCGGCGGTGCCATTCCCGGTGACGAGGCCTACCTGCAGCGTCTGCGGCAAGCCGTGCTGGACAAGAATCTTCACTGGTTCAACGTCTACCGCACGACCGACGGCTATAACGTCTTCGGCGGTCGGTCCCGCTTGAAGTACGTCGACGGACAGACCAATTACGACGTCTTGCAGCGTGAGTTGCAGATTCTGGAGGTGATGACCGCGAATCGGGACCGGCGGATCTGGGCGATCGCCGGAGGTGGGGACCTGCAGGTCGATGACAGCAATACGCCCCCTCCGCTGGTGGTCAAGACGAACAAGCCCGGACCGCTGGAAGGCGGCCGCCACATTTTCCTCGGCGGCGAAGAAGCCATTCAGAAGATGCAGGTCGCCAAGGGAATGAAGGTGAACCTGTTTGCCTCGGAGGAAATGTTTCCCGAGCTGGTCAATCCCGTGCAGGCAGCCGTGGATCCGGACGGCCGGCTGTGGGTCGCCGCCTGGCCCACCTACCCGCACTGGAACCCGAAAAAGGAGATGAACGACAAGCTCCTGATCCTGCCCGACGACGACGGGGACGGCAAGGCGGATCGTTGCATCGTGTTCGCGGATCATTTGCACAACCCGACCGGGTTCGAGTTCTTCGCCGGGGGTGTGCTGCTGGCTCAGGCGCCGGACATCGTGTTTCTGAAGGACACCGACGGCGACGATCGAGCGGACCTGAAGATTCGCGTGCTGCACGGACTGGATTCGGCCGACACCCATCACACGGCCAATTCGTTCGTGATCGGTCCGGACGGCGGCCTGTATTTCCAGCGGGGCATTTTCCATGTCACGAACGTGGAGACGCCCTGGGGGCCGCCGTTCCGCAGCACCAGCACCGGAATGTACCGTTTCGACCCGCGAACCTGGCAATTCGACCTGCACTTCAAGATCGGGCCCAATCCTCACGGCGACGTGTTCGACAAATGGGGCTATCAGTTCGCCACCGACGGTACCAGTGGCACGGGGTACTACGTGGCCTTTCCGAAGCACGGAACGCCCAAACAGCTTTACACGAAGCGTTTCCGCCCGGTTCCCGCGATCCAGATTCTCTCCAGCGAGCACTTCCCGCCGGAGAACCAGGGCAATCTGCTGATCTGCAACGTCATCGGATTTCAGGGCGTGGGACAGTACAAGTTCATCGACCAGGGCGCCGGCTTCCACGCCGTGGAGATCGAGCCGATCCTCGTGTCGTCCGACCCAAACTTCCGTCCGGTGGACCTGGAAATCGCGGGCGACGGAGCGTTGTACGTGCTGGACTGGCAGAACCCGTTGATCGGGCACATGCAGCACAACCTGCGCGATCCCAACCGCGACCACGAACACGGACGGGTGTATCGGGTCAGCGTTCCGGGACGACCGCTGATGAAGCCCATCAAGATGAAGGGGCGGCCCATTCGCGAGATCCTCGACCATCTCACCTCGCCGACCAACTCCGTGCGCTATCGTGCCCGGCTGGAACTGACCGGCCGGGACGATTTCGAAGTGGCCAAGGCCGCCGCCCAGTGGGCGGAGCAGTGGGACCCGAACAACCCGGACCATGCGCTGCCGCTGGTCGAAGCGTTGTGGCTGCATCAGCAACACAAGGTCGTCAACGTGTCGCTGCTGAAGAAGGTGCTGCAGTCCGTGGAACCGAACGCCCGGGCGGCCGCCGTGCGCGTGTTGCGGGAATGGACGCCGAAGGTGCCCGATGCGTACGAGATTTTGATTCGTGCCGCCAACGACGAACATCCACGTGTGCGACACGAAGCGGTCGTGGCGGCGGCACTGAACCCGGGGCCGCTTTCCGCCGAGGTGATCTTTGCGGCCGAGCAGTGGCCGACCGATCAGCAGCTGGAATACACGCTGCGTGAGGCCCGCAAGGAAATCGACGTCGATGCCTACATCCAACACGCCTTGGCGACGAACCGAAAACTCTCGCCGGCTGCGCGGCAGTACATGCTGAAGAATGCCAGCGTGGAACAGCTGCTGAAGCTGGAGAAGAGTGACGCCGTCTATCGAGCCATTCTGACGCGGCGCAGCGTGCCGGCCGCGGCGCGACGCGAAGCTCTGCTCGGATGGGCCAAGCTGGCTGGGCGTGAGCCCGTGGCGCTACTGCTGGAACTGATCGCAGATCTGGATCGCAGGCAGCAAACCGACACGCTCGGGGCATACGCCGATCTGGTCCGGTCGTTCAGCACCGGACAATGGCGGCCTCATTTGCGAAAAGTGCGGCGGCTGGTGCATGGGAGCCGAACAGCCGCCGCCCGGAGGCTCGGATACCTCGCCTGGATGATCGGTGACGGGCACGTGGATGACGCCTATGCATATGCGATCAAGTCCGAGGATCGTTTCCGCGAGTTTCTCGCCGCGGCTGCCCA
>RFHO01000527.1 GCA_003696385.1 Planctomycetota bacterium
CCATGCAACCGCGACCCCCAGCCCGCCCCCCAGGACGCCCACCACGGCGGCAAAGCCCAGATAGTGCCGAACGATCGGCCCGTCGTCATAGCCCAGTGCCTTGAGTGTGCCGATCGTCGTCCGTTGTTGTCGGACCAGCCGCATCATCAGCACGTCCAACAACAGTGCAGCAACCGCAAAGAACAGCGTGGGCAGGAAATACGTCGTCACCCGCAGGCCGCGCAGCTCGTTGGACAGAAACCAGTTCGACAGCCATCGGGCCCGCGGGATGGTGTCCACCACGCCATAGTCCCGGCAGAGCGCCTCGACCGTTCGGAGCACCGATGCGACGTCCTGGCCCGGCGCCAGACGTCCGATGAGCTGATTGCACGAGCCGCCGAAGTCGAACGCCTCCTCGAGGAACTCGCGGCGGGCGAAGAACACTCCGAACCGTTGCGGATCCGGAATCAGGCCTCCCGGCGGCAAGACGTACACGAATTCGGGGCTCTGGACCGTCCCAACGACCGTCACGTCGTAGAGCTGTTCGTTCAGCAGCAATTGCAATCTGTCGCCGGGTTCCAGACCGTTGTGGCGGGCGAACGCGTCGTCGACGAGCACCTCACGCCGGCCGTCCGGACGGAGATTCCACCCGCGGCGGAGGACGAGGCTGTTGACCGGAACAACGGCCGTTGCCGCGGAAGCAGCGGCGCCCGTCCCGGCCGGCCTTCCGGACGGCGGCAGGACGGCGCGCGGCTCGATCGAGACGATGCGACCGCTGACCCAGCGGAACGGAGGGACGGGGGCGTTCCCCGGCTGCCATCGCTCCGACGGACGGTCGCCGGGCCGGAATTCCGACAACGGCGCGGCACGCACCGGCACAGACCGCCTGGGCGTCGTCGGCCGCACATCCGCACGTGGAACCGCCGCCGTGATGTCGAAGGCGATCCGCCCATCGAGTTCACGGACGTGGATGGCCTGACGGATCCGCGTCAACTCGCTGCGCGGCATCCGCTTCAGCAACACCCAGAAGTCGGCCAGGCGGCAACGTCGATAATAGCCGTCCCGCGCCTCGGAGAGATTGCGGTACACCGAAACCATCGTGCAGAAACTGGACGTACCCAGTACGACGATGGCCGCAATCGACGCGACCAGGCCGCGGTGCCTCCACAGGTCGCGAAGCCGTTTGCGAGCGAGCACGGACCGCTTCACCAGCGAATCTCCATGGCGTCGGCGGGAGCGGGGTTTTCGGTCAACTCCGCGATGCGTCCCGAACCGATGCGGGCCACGCGGTGCGCCATGGCGGCGATCGCCGCGTTGTGCGTGATCAGCACGATGGTCGTGCCATGCGCGCGGTTGATCTGCTGCAGCAGTTTCAACACGGCTCGCCCGGTATCCAGGTCCAGCGCCCCGGTCGGTTCGTCGCACAACAGCACAGTGGGCGACTTGACGATGGCTCGGGCGATGGCCACTCGCTGCTGTTCGCCGCCGGACAACTGCGCCGGAAAGTGATCCATCCGCTCGCTCAAGCCAACTTCGGCCAAGGCGCGCTCACCGGGAAGCGCATCTGTGGCGATTTCCCGCACCACCTCCACGTTCTCACGGGCCGTCAGCGACGGAATCAGGTTGTAGAACTGAAAGACGAAGCCGACGTGACGGCGACGGTACGCGGTCTGCTCGCGGGCGGAGAGGCGGTGCAGCGGCAGATCGCCGAAACGCACCTGGCCGCGGTCCGGACGATCCAGGGCTCCCATCAGGTTCAGCAACGTGCTCTTGCCGGATCCGCTGGGTCCCACCACCACGAGGATTTCACCGCGTCGCACGTCCAGGTCGACGCCGCGCAACACCGGCACGGCCACTTCACCGAGGTGAAACGTGCGGTGTACGTCGCGGAGCGCCAGCAGAACTTCCACAGGCCGCCGCGTTTCCTGCGCCAGCGTCATCGCACCAGCCCGATCGCTTCACTGGGGCGCCAGAACCTGTTTTTCGCGCAACCACCACTGTCGCCAGGCCTGCTCGTCGTATCCGTAATCCTGGCCGGTCAGTTTCTGCAACGCCTCGCGAACGGATGGGTTCTTGACCGAACGCACCACCGTGACCACGCGCGTTTTCGCCTCCGGGCTGCCGGGGAACACCTGCTTTTGCACATACACGCCGAAGGGCAACTGCCCGGCCCGCAATGCCAGGTCGATCTCCGGGGGCAGCGGAACGGCGTACGGGTTGGCGAAGCCTCCGCTGGGCGAGAAGGAATAGCTGGGCGTGTCGCTGCCGGGCACACGGACCGGATACGCGTGCTCGGTGATCAAAGCTTCGATCAGAGCCGGGATCGCCGTCCGACTTTGCAGCTCCGCCAATGCTGCGGCTGCTCGCCGCACGACCGCGTTGGATGGATGCCGCAACGCCGCAATGTAGCCCTGTTCTGCGATCCCCCGCGCCGGAGGCGGCAATTGGAGCACCGCCTGCAGGGCCTGCGAACGCGTCGTGCGGTCGGCGTCGACCAGCGATACGTTTACCAACAGCGCGGGGACGGCCTCCGCCGGGAGGCGCTTGACCGTTTGAACGAACACGCGCCGCAACCGGACGTCCGGCGACGCGGCGAGAAACCGGACCAGCGCCGGCAGTGCGTCCGGATCGCGCAGCTCACGAAAGTTCTCCACCGCGGCCAGGCGACGCGCGTTCGACGCACCGGTCAGCCAGCCGGACCACAGTCGCACCTTGCGGAACCATTCCTGCCGTTTCTTCTCTTCAGTCTTGGCCTGCGCAAGAAGTTCGAACTCCTGCCGCGTGACGTAACGCCCCTTGTACGGCACGTAGCCTTCGGAGCGCATCATCGCGTCGAACTCCTCCGGCGTATACCAGCGGCCGTCGCGCAACCGATGCCCCAGTCCCAGCCGCGCGCCGCGGTGCTGCGGATCGAGCTTCAGAATCGCCTCCAGCTGCTCGGCACGCTCCCGACGCAGGTCGTGCTCCCGGCACCATTCCGCCAGCCGCCAGTGCGCATCGACGGTATCCGGCAACGTCGCAGCCTTCCAGTGGTATTCCTCCACCACCCAGGGGCGGCGCGTGATCGCAGCGATGTCCCGCTTTCGAATCGTCACCCGCACGCCAGCGACGGTCTCGACCGTGACCACGGCCTGCTCCGGTGCGGCCGCGGCGGTCCTGCTTTGTTCGTCCGCCGAGACAATCCGACCGTGAACCCGGCCGCCGCTGCGTAGTGTGACGACGTCCGATCGGGCCATCGCCATCGCCAGACCGACAAGCAACCCGGCCAGAAGCGACGCCCGCCGGAACCGCGCGCCGGGTGAGATCCGCTGCGATCCGCGACTCGCCAAAGCGTCGGCGAATCCCACTGCATGGTCCGCCACCGGATGGCGGGAACGTGTCTCTGCGGTCGCTCCCGTTCGCGGAACGTTCATCGCCGTCCCTCCCGTTTCGCGCCAACGGCGGGATGCGCCCTCCCGGCGCGGCTCCAGACGAACGGGTCAGGCTGGCCAGGGTTGGGCCAGAGCCCACAGCAGTTCGGCCACGGGGCCGAAAACCAGCAGGGCGCTGACGAGGACACACACGCCGCCGAACACCAGTATAGCCAGCAAAGGAAACATTCGCTCCCAGGCACGCGCGCTGAGTCGGGCCTGCTCGCGATAGCGGTAGCTGCAGCGGGCCAACATCCGGACGATCTGCGGTTCCGAACGGCACCGCGCAAGCCGTCCGGCAATGCTCGGCGGCCACCCGTCGGACGCGTCGAAGACCTCCGCCGCGGGCATCCCCGACCGCGCCCGATCCGCAGCCCGCTGCAGGGCCCGACGCAACCGGGAATCGGTCACGCCATCCGCCACCGTCCGAAGCGCTTCGTCCAGAGTGACGCCGGACTGCAACAGCACTCCGAGCTGCTCGCACAGCACGGCCAGGTCCAGCGTCCCGGAATACCGGCCGATTCCCGGAATGAAGCGGCTGAAGCCCAATCGGCGATCGATGGGCTCGATCGACGCCGCAACCACCATCGCCACCAGGGCCGGGGGCCCCCAACCCCACCACGCCAGACCGTCCGCGGCCGCCTGCAACGCATCCACCGTGGCCGCAAAGATCCGTCCGGAAGCGGTCGCCAGCTGCGCCCCTCCCAGAGTCTCCTTCAATCGCACGTACGACGGCAGCAACGACGTCACTGCGAACAGAGCCATGCAATACGTCCCGGTCAGCAGCGCTGCCGGGTACCAGCACATTGCCACCGCACGCTGCCGGAATTCGCGCTTGAGGACCTCCGTCCGAGCGGCAACCTGTAAAGCCGCCGCCAGATTTCCGCTCGCGCGGCCAGACCGGATGAGTGCCCGATACGACGCCGGCAACGTCACCGATAGCCGATCCAGCGCCTCCGGCAGGCTCCGGCCGGCTCGGAGCTGTTCCGCAAGTTCCCGCGCAACCGCGGCCCCGCGGCCACCCAGCTCGTCCGCAAATCGCTCCAGCTCGCCAGGCAACGGCACACCTGCTCGGACCAGTGCCGCCAGTTCTTCGTTCAGGGCTACGAATTCGTCGGCGCTCAGGCTCACGATCACCTGCCAAAGACAATGACTACGATTCCAGTGCGACCGCCGGTCCACCTGCCGTCCAGCTTGCAGTGGGTGTCCGGCCTGTAATGAACGTCGCCGATGGCCGTCGACATCGCTGCGAGACCGGCGTGCGGGCGATCGTACCACAGGCTCCGCATCGCGCAAACGAACATCCGCACTCCCGGCCCGATTGTCACACAGCCGCCGAAATCGATCGGCGGGCCACCCGGTGCGCGTACGGCGCTTGCCACTTTGCCCCTGAAACCCTAACCTTATGGCAGCATTGATATTCTGCCGCGCAACCCAGGTCCGCGCGGCGTCTTGTCGTTGTTCCTCTCGTGAGTCATCCTGCATTTCGTATCGACACTCGTAGTGCATTCCCGTCGTTGCCGACCGGTGTGCGACGGGCCGAGGTCCCAGTGTGCGGTGGTCGGCTCCACCAGGTGTGGAGGCCGAATCGGCCATTCGTACAGAGTCGACCGGTCGTCCGAGGTCAGCTGTGGGCGGACGTGGGCGGACGTGGGCGGACCGCCCGGTCGTCGTCCGGGGTGCGTTTCCGGCAACCGGTGGGGATGTGCAGTCCTGCCGGGTGTACGGGCTATAGTCACACTGCCGGTGGTGCGATGCGTCCGTCGCACGAATGCGGCTCATTGCAGCGAGGGGTTGGTTTTTCGGGAACACGCGACCTCCCGAATCGGTCGAATAGAGCAACCGGCGCTGCGGCCGTCGGAA
This sequence comes from Planctomycetota bacterium, assembly GCA_003696385.1. GTDB lineage: Bacteria > Planctomycetota > Planctomycetia > Planctomycetales > Planctomycetaceae > J052. The sequence goes on from RFHO01000527.1 coordinate 5,253, forward strand.
GGCTGATCGGCATCACTGGCGGCGGTAACGGCCGAAGGACGGTTTGCGGCGCAGCCGGTTGAAAACACACGTCGAAGTTCGGAAAACACGTCCCAGAAACGGCCGCCCTTTCCCGCGGCCGCTTTATTCCGTCTACAGCGAAGAGTCGCTCCGGGAGAGCTTTCGCGATGGCCAATGCAGCTCAGGCGGTTTGGGGAATCGAAATCGGGCAGGCGGGTTTGAAGGCCATCCGGCTGCGGTACGCAGAAGCCGCACGGCAGGTCATTGCGGTGGCCTTCGACTACATCCCGCACCCGAAACTGTTGAACCAGCCGGACGCCGTGCCGGACGAACTGGTTGCCCAGGCACTGGACACGTTTCTTTCCCGCAACGACGTCCAGGGCGACCTGATCGCCGTCGGTCTGCCGGGCGCCACCGCACTGACGCGGTTCATTCAGCTTCCGCCGGTCGAAGCCAGCAAGGTCGCGGAGATCGTCCGCTACGAAGCGCGGCAACAGATTCCCTTCGCATTGGAAGACGTGATCTGGGACTATCAGACGCTGGGCAGCGGCAACGCCGATGCCGATAGCGGCTTCATCATGGACGCGGAAGTGGGCCTGTTCGCGATGAAACGCGATCAGGTCGAAAAACAGCTCGCCCCGTTCCTGGAGCGGAAGCTCGAGGTGGAGCTGCTGCAACTGGCGCCGCTGGCTCTGTACAACTACGTGGCGTTCGATCAGTTGGGAATCCGCCCCGACGAAGAGTTCACGCCCGGCGATGAGTACGTGATCACGCTCGACAAGGGCACCGACAACACGACGCTGGTGGTGACCAATGGCGAGAAGATCTGGGTCCGCAACATTCCCATCGGGGGGAACCATTTCACGCGGGCGCTGACCAAGAGCATGAAGCTGACGTTCGCCAAGGCCGAGCACCTGAAGTGCAATGCCACACGTTCGCCCGACCCGCGGGCCGTCTTCCAGGCCCTGCGACCGGTGTTCAACGATTACGTCGCGGAGATCCAGCGCTCGATCGGTTACTTCTCCAGTGTGAACCGGGAAGCCAAGATCGCGCGGGTCATTGGCGTGGGCAATGGGTTCAAGCTGGCTGGTCTGCAGAAATTCCTGCAGCAGAACCTGCAGCACGAAGTGGTGCGCGTCGACACGTTCCCGTCGCTGGTCGGCGACGTGGTGCTCAATGCCCCGCTGTTCCAGGAGAATGTTCTCACGTTCGCCGTCCCGTACGGGCTGGCGCTGCAGGCCCTCCAACTGACGCGGATCCACACGTCGCTGATCCCGCCGGAGATCGTGCTGGAGCGGAAAATCCGTCGCAAGAAGCCGTGGGCCGTCGTGACCGCGGCGAGTCTGCTGTTCGGCCTGGCCACCTCGGCCGCCGGCTACAGCCTTGTGGCCGATTCGGTCAGCGAGGCTCGCTTTGGTGACGCGGAACGGCAGGTGGCATCCTTCCAGTCGGAAGTCAATCGGCTGAAGCAGGAGTACGATCAGGCGACGGCGAAAAACACCGAGCTGAAAGAAGCCCTGCAGAAGTTCTTCCCCGCTCTGGAGGAACGCGAATACTGGCTCGAGCTTTACCGAGCGATCAACGAGTGCCTGCCACGTGATTCGGCCATCAATGCCGGCGAGACGGACATTCGCAAGAAAAACCGGATCAACCTGATCTCCGTCAACGTCCGCAAATATGCCGATCTGAAGGGATGGTTCGACACGCTGAAGGCCGGGCAGAAACTCTCCATGCGCCCCGACGACCGCGCCAACCCGCCGGAGGGACCGGGTTACGTGGTGACCCTCTATGGGGAACATTTCCATCACGACGAGAACGACCGCAATGGCAAGGCGATCCTGTATCTGAAAAGCACGTTGACGAAAAACCTCAACGAATTCGTCCTGCAGCAACCCGGTACCCCCGAACCGGTACCCGTTCGCCAGATCGGCATCTCACACGTCGCCATCGTGGACTACAACGCCGAACAGAAGATTCCCTGGTATCCCAACGGCCCCAAGTCTCCGTTGCGACCGAACTCCGCCGCGGCGCGATTCGGCTTGCCGGGCGGAGGGTTGCCGGGAGGCGGGCTGCCACTCGGTTCCGGATCGCCGCTGGGTTCCGGATCGTCTCCGCAGTTCAGCGACCCGGACAGCATCGTGACGGCTCCCGAGGAATCCGAAGGCTTCGCGGAGACTCCGGGGCTGACGAACACACCGGACGGCTCCGGGGCCCCGGGCCAAGGTGAATACGTCATGGTGCCCAAAACGACCTTCTGGGTGGAGTTCGTGTGGCGGCCCAAACCCAAGTCCGAACGACCATTACAGGATCCCGCACTGGCCGCGAGCACACAGACGGGAGAAACGACCGCAGACGGCGCGACGCCTGCATCGCCCGGTACTCCGGCCGCTCCCAATGGGGCCGCCGGCGTCCCGACCCCAACACCCGGTGCGACACCGCCAACCGGATCGCTCCCCCAGAAATGACAACGAGGAGACAAACCGTCGGAAGACGGACCATTGCGGCATGTCGCGGTTCGCATGGGTTCATGGGGACCGGATCGAAGAGGAAGAAGCAGGCTCAAACCACCGACAACGGCCAGCGATCGTACCGAGGTGGTCGCAGCGGTCGCCTTGAATTTCGTCGGCCCGAGAGACACGGTTCGGAACCATGGAAAAGCTGCAAGCGATCCTGAAATACAAGTTCTGGTTGCTGTTTGCCGTCGCCGTCGTACTTCCGCCGATCGGGTGGTGGTCCGCCACCGGCGCGCTGAAGTCGGAGATCGAGGCCCGACGCCAGAAACTCGATCAAACGCTCAGCGGCATCCCCACCGGGCAGCAGACACCGAACGAATCGTGGATCGCGGAAATCACCAAGCGGAATCAGGCCCAGGAACGGATCAATCTCGAAACCGCGATGCGGTTGTGGGCGGCCCAGCGCCCCCTGCGTGTCTGGCCGTCGGATGTGGCGGACGTCATGCAGCGATTCGACGACCGGCCCACCGAGGAAGAAATCGCCCAGCTCACCGGACCGGCGCTGAACGTGCCCGACCTGTACGCTCAGGATTACGAGCGCGAGCTTCGACGCATCTGGGAACTCGTCGATCCCTTCGACATCACACGCAGCGGCGGAACGGTCACCACGTCCAGCCCTGGTGTCGCCAGTTCGCAACCGACGATCGACCTGCGACGCGACGCGAATGCCAAACGGAAGGTCGTGTTCCCGTTCGAAGCCATTCCCAAGGTCCCCAACGAAAACTGGAAAGCCGGATTGCCCCCGTCATTCGACGAGATCTGGGACGCCCAGGAAGACATCTGGCTGTTGACGGAGTTGCTGCTGGCCATTCGGCGGCTCAATCGCAACGCCAACAATATCGCCGAAGCCCACATCCGCCGCATCGACCAGATCCGATTGTTCGGTGGGAAGTGGAGCGACGGGGTGCAAGAGAGCGGCTCTGGCGGCGCCCCGGGCGAGGCCGGAGACATGTCCCAGGAATATGCCGCCATCAGCGGTGGCATGCCCGGCGGCCCATTGGGCCAACAGCGGCAGATTACGGCCGACGTCGACCTGCATCAGTGGTTCACCGACCTGAATGAACTGGGCGGTACCAGCGGGACGAACCCGCTGGCCACGATGGCCATGTCCGGCAGCGGTTCGGCGGGAGAAATGCCGGCGGCCGACAGCACCGAAAAACGCCGCTATATCGACGACGAAGAGCTGCCCTACCGGACACGCGGTTTCTACTTGAAGGTCGTGATGGACCACCGTCAATTGCCGGATTTCCAGGCCGAACTGCTCAAGTCGCGATGGCCGGTGCAGTTCGTCGTGATCCAGCAAGCGGCGTTCAACCTGTCTCGGCTGGGAAGTTCCGGGTCGACGGCTGGAGCCGGATCCGGCCTGTTGACGGTCGGTGAGGGCAGCGCCACGCCGAGCCTGTCGTCTCCCACCGGGACATTCGGGCCCCCGACGGCGGCCACTCCCTTGGGCAGCGGCGGACCGGGTGGCCGACTCAATCCACTGGGACTGCGGCGTCCCGGTCAGCCCGTGATTATTCCGCCGGAGGTCGGTCTGTCCGACGCTTCGCTGGCCACGGTCGTGATCGTGGGAACGCTGCGGATTTACAAGAAACCGGAAGTTCCGAACGCCGAATCGTCCGAAGGTGCGCAGCCCTCGGCGCCTTCGGCTGGCCAGCCGACCGCGAGCGCTCAACCGGCCCCAACCGGTTCAGGAA
>RFHO01000528.1 GCA_003696385.1 Planctomycetota bacterium
CCACGTACGTTTTCCCGAAGCTCCACGCCCCCACCAGCACGTCGGCCCAACCGTCGCCATTCACGTCGCCGGCCGACGACACCGCCTGGCCAGACAGACCGCCCGCCAGGTCGCCCTGCATCCGGAAGCCGTTGGAACCATCGAGCGTGCCGAGATCGATGGCGGAGGCGAATCCCCCGGACCGGCCGAAAACGACATATGTCTCCCCGGCGTCATTGTTGCCGCCCGGATCCGCATTGGGCGCTCCGATGAGGATGTCGCCGAAGCCGTCCCCGTTGACGTCGCCAGCGCCGGCCACCGACGTACCGGAGTAGTCGTTGGCGGCGACGCCATCGAGGCGAAAGCCATTCGTACCGTCCAGGGTCGCGAGATCGATGGCGGAAGAGAAGCCTCCGGTCCGGCCGAACACCACAAAGGTCTGTCCGGCGTTCGTGCGGCCCGCAGGACTCGCCGTGTGAGCGCCGATCAGCAGATCCGCCAGCCCGTCCCCGTTGATGTCACCCGCGGCGGCGACGGAGAACCCGGTGTAGCCGGCCGTCGGACCATCCAGGCGGAAACCGTTGCTGCCGTCCAGTGTGCCCAGATCGATCGCCGTTCCAATTCCTGCGGAACGACCGAACACGACGTACACCGCGCCGGTCCCCATGGCCCCGAAAGGCGCGCCGAGGATGAGATCGTCGAACCCGTCCCCGTTGACGTCTCCCGCGTGGGCTACTGCGAACCCCGCTCCTTCGTTGGCGCTTGCGCCCTCCATCCGAAACCCGCTCGGGCCACCGACTTCCCCCAGCGCAACCGTCGCCCGTGGGTCCGCGATTCCCAGCTCCGCCGCACCCTGAACGTACATCAGGTACGCCACGCCGCCGATGAGTTGCAGGCCGCTGAATGTCCACCCCGTTCCGCGTGCGACGAAGTCGTCCAGGTCACGCTGCACCAGCAGCCGGTTGCTCGTGTCGCTGATGTTGAGCACTTCCTGCACGTCGAGCGTCAGACTGTTGCTTCCCGTCCCGCGGATGTCCACGACCTCGATGTCCTGGATGCGGTTGTCGGCGATGGACGTGAAATCCAGATTGTGCCCGCTTCCGGAAATTTGCAGCGTGTCGGTGCCCGTGCCGCCGACGATCCGCCGCGTGCCGCTGAAGTCCGTGTCCGGGATGACCAGCACGTCGTCGCCGGAGCCGCCGCGGAGCACGTCCGGGCCGCCGTCGCTGGTGAGCGTGTCGTCGCCGCGTCCGCCGACCAGCACGTCCGAGGCCATGCTGCCCTGCGTGGCGGTGATCGCGTTGTTGCCGTCGCTCCCGACCTGCGTTTCGGCTCCGCCCGTGAAATTGCCCCCGAAGAACACGTATGTCTCACCCGCATCGGTCACGCCGCCGGCATCCGCGCCGGGCGCACCGATGACCAGGTCGTCGAAGCCGTCGCCGTCGATGTCGCCGGCAAAACTCACGGCACGCCCTGCATTGTCGAACGGATCGATGCCGTCCAGCCGCAGGCCGTTGTTCCCATCCAGAGAACTCAGCGCGACGGCCGTCCCCAAGCCGCCGGCTTGCCCGAACACCACGTACGTTTCGCCGGCCGCCTCGTCGCCGCCGGGATCCGCTTGCGGCGCGCCGACGATCAGGTCGTCGAAGCCATCACCGTTCAGATCGCCGGCTCCGGCAACCGTACGACCCGGCGAGGACACGGCCCCTCCCGATCGGTCGTCGGCGCCGACACCTTCGAGGCGCGTCCCGTCGCCGCCGCTCAGAGTCGCCAGATCGAGCACGGAGGAGAACCCCGCCGATTTCCCGTACAGCAGGTACGTCACCCCCGCCGACGTTGTCATCGCCGGACTGGCACCGGGCGCGGAGACCAACAGGTCGTCGAAGCCATCGCCATTGACATCGCCGGCACCCGCAACGGCAAAACCGGTGACATCTCCCATTTGTGCCCCGTCGATGCGGAAACCGTTCGTCCCGTCCAAGGTCCCCAGTGCGATGTCCGAGGTAAACCCACCGGCCTTTCCAAACACGACGAACGCCTGGCCACGATTTGTAACCCCGCCGGGATCCGCGTCTGGAGCTCCGACGATCACGTCCTGAAACCCGTCGCCGTTCACGTCGCCCGCCGCGGCGACGGATTGCCCAGCGTGGTCGTACGCCGCGATGCCCCGCATCCTGAATCCGGTCGATCCGTCGAGTGTCGCCAGATCGATGGCCGAGGCGAATCCACCCGGTCGGCCGAAAACCACATACGCCGCGCCCGCATCGCCTGCCGTGGCATCGGAGAACCGGCTCCCGATCAGCACGTCGTCGAAACCGTCGCCGTTGACGTCGCCCGCATGTGCCACGGATTCTCCCGCACGATCGACTGCGGCAGCGCCGTCCAGTCGAAAGCCGTCGGTACCGTCGAGCGTGCTCAGGCCCACCGCCGAGCCGAAACCGCCCGTGCGTCCGAAGATGACGTAAATCCGGCCCTCATCGTCGCCGCTCAGCATATCCGGCGCATCCTTGGCCCCGATGATCAAGTCGGCCAGACCGTCCCCGTTGATGTCGCCGCCGCCCGAGACGGAAATCCCGGTGTGATCGATGGCACCGACACCGTCCAGACGGAAGCCGTTGGCGCCATTCAGGGCGTTCAGATCGATCGCCGACGCAAAGCCACCGGACCGCCCGAAGAGCACATAGGCGCGACCGGCCTCCCCGGCGCCTCCCACACCGGCGTTGGGAACGCCGATCACCAGGTCTTCCAAGCCGTCGCCATTCACGTCGCCCGCCGAAGAGACCGACCAACCGGATTGTTCGTTCGCTCCGATTCCGTCGATTCGAAACCCGTTCGCGCCGTTCAGGGTGCTCAGGTCGACCGGATGCGGAGCCGCCAGCAGCGTGCGTTGTTCCAGCACCTCGGCGTGGCGGCCGATCGCCCGACCGACCGAAGTGTGCCTGTGCGGCGACCTTCGGCGGATCCCACGCAAGCGGTGCAACAGGCGCAATGAGCGCAACCAGTCGGTCGATCTCATAGCCTGCCTCCGTCCGGATTTCCGGCGTCGGCCGTGCATCGCGTCCGGACTTTCACGCGCCGTTGAAGCACGGCCCCGAGGCTGGTCGAGCGAGCACGAAAATGCCCCCTGTCGGCGGCGTCGAAAGCCTTTGCAGTCGCGTTCGGGCAGCGACGCGGGATGTTTTCGGAGAAGGTCCGGATGATTGACCGTGAAGACTGCGGCTGGAACAAGCAGACGAGGTGTTGTCAACAAAATACATCAGGATCGCCCGGCCTCTCAAGCGGGATTCATCCGAAGAACGGCGATTTCTTCCTGACGCCACCTGAAGGAATACGCCCATGCGCACTGGGAAGGCGTTTTCACGACGGCCGTCCGGACTTTGAATGCTGTCCGCGGCGACGTGACGTTTTCGAATCCACCGTCCGTCCGGCCGCAAAAGGGCGGCACGCGCACAGGGCAAGGCCCCGTCACAGCGTCGCGAGCGTGTGTTCCCAGGCGGCGACGAAATGGTCATCCGGCGGCCGGCAGGGGCGTCCGGAGCATTGCCCAAGCGGACCGGTTTCCGGAATCACTGAGCATCGCGCGAAACAGGCGGGGATGGCCTCGTCGGAAGTGGTGGGCGGGGATTGGCATGGAGAAAAGCCAGCAGGTCGGCCATCTGCTGGACGGTCACGTCTTTTTCGATGCCCTCGGGCATCAGCGATTTTCCGCTGGCCCGCAGCTCGGCGATTTCCGAACGGGGAATCACGCGTTCCCGGCCCTCGGCCTGACGCAGCACCACGAATCGCCCGTCGTCGGCAACGATCAGGCCGTTGAATGTGCGTCCGTCCTCGGTGGCCACGACGTATTCGGTGAACTGCGGTTCGACCTTGCGGTTGGGATCCAGGATGTCGAACAGCAAGGCGTCGCGCGGTCGGTTGCGGGTATCGCTCAGATCCGGTCCGACCACCGCACCGCGGCCGTCGATCCGATGGCACTTCAGACACAACCGGGCGAACACGGCCGCTCCGCGTTCGGGAGACCCGGCCATTGTCAATGCCGGCCGGTACCGTTCGGCCACGGCCTTGCGGTCCGGCGAGACGAGTCCGCCGAACAGTTCGATCGCGGCCGCCCGCAGTTCACGGTCGGGATGCTTCATCAGCCGGACTCGTTGATCGACGTCGATGGCCGAGGCGGGTACGCGCCCCGCCCGCATGGCGGCAAGCAGTCGCTTGGCCCACTGCGTTCGCGAAAGCAGAGCTGCCAGTGCCGCACTGCGGGCTTCAGGCCCCAGATGCGGCCAGTGACCGACGATGATGTCCGCCGCGGCGTCGGGGGCCCCGCGCGACAGAGCGTCGATCGCGGCAGTCTGGACAGCGGAAGGCTGGCGGGGCTGCAGCAGCACGGCGCAGGTCGCCGACAACCGGTCGCTCGCGCCCAAGGCCATCAATTCGATGGCCGCCACGCGGTCCTCCACGGCCCGAGTTTCATCGAGCGCCACGTCGCGGGCGGCATCCAGCACCGGGCGGACGGCGTCGGCCAGCGCGGACAGGTCTTCGGGGGGAGCGGCGAGCAGCCGTCGCAGGCTGAGTCGGCCGAAGCGGCCGTTCGAGCGGGACAGACCGTCGGCAAGCCCCGAAACCAGCTCCGCTTTCCACCACGACAGTCCCGCGCCGTCGTTGCGCAGCAGTGCAGCCAATTCCGCCAGTTCACCGGAGTCGCCGCGTGCGGCCGCGACGGCGGCCAGCTCGCGAATGAGCTTTCCCCGAGCCAAGCGAACCGACGGCGGATCGCCGCGCTCAGCGGCGGTGGCTGGTTCGCCGCGCGCGTCCGGGCCGGTGTTTGCCCCCGCCCGTTCGTCCCGACGCCATTCCGCGAGAATGCCCGCCACCAGCCGTGCCGCGCGCCCGGCCGAGGCGACGACGATCGCGCGGCGGAACCACTCGTCATGCCCGTCTCGCGCTCCGATCCGCACCAGAGCGGTTTCCGCGTCGTATCCCCGGAAGACACTCAGAGCCAACGCGACCTGAAAACGCACGTGGGCATCGGCATCAGCGGCGTGGTCCGCCAGGGTGGCCAGAATCGCGTCGTTTCCCGCGAACCGCTCGCTCAACCGCGCCGCGGCCGCACGCACGAAGGCGTTCTCATCGGCGAAGGCCCGCAAAACGTGCCGCGGCGTGAGACGCCGCAGCCCGTCCAGGGTCCACAGGGCATGCAACCGGGTGTAGGCCGACGTGTGCTCCAGCAGCCGCCCTACGGCCGGGGCCGCCTCGACCGCCTGACGTTCCACCAGCAGGCGTTGCCCCAGATGGCGGCGCCAACCGTTGGCATCCTGCAACAGCCGCACGCAGTCGGCGTCGGTCCGCGGAGGAGCGAACGGCCGGGCACGGCGCGATGCCTCCGCGGGAACGATCCGCCAGATGCGTCCGCGGTCTTCGCCGGCCCGCCAGTCCAGCTTCGCCGCGACCTCTGGCGGCAGGAACTTGGGATGCTCGACCCACAGCCGGTACATGTCGGCCACGTACAGCGCCCCGTCCGGACCGGTCGCCAGGCTTGCGGGGCGAAACCACGGATCGCGCGACGCGAGGAAGTCCTTGTTCGGACGCGCACGCTCCGCCCACCAGCCGGAACCGCGCGGCCGAATGACCGAGCGCGTGACGAGGTTCCCCACCGGTTCGCAGACGAACACGCTGTCGTGAAACTTTTCCGGCAGCCAGTCGCCCCGATATGCCGTGACGCCGCAGGCCGAAGTGTGCGTTCCCGCGTGCGAAAGGTAGTTGCTCCGCATCTCGGTCAACGGAAACACCCGCGTGTCTCCGCCGGAAGGCCCGACGTCGGCATGCAATCGGCGGATGACCGCGAAAGGATTCCGGTGGGCGACATCCCAGGGGATCATCGCATACATGATCGGATTGCGGTTCGACGAAAAGAACCGCCGCCCCCAGTTGTCGATCGTGTTGCCATACTGCCCCAGTCCGGCGGCAGGCCCGAACGCGAACGTCAGCGGATGAAAACGGAAATCCGTGCGCGGGATCGACCGGGCGGGCGAATCGCGGAGCAGATCGGCCTCGGACGAACCGGCATCGCCCGCGGGCGCTTGCGGACCGCGCGCGAGACCTCCAAACAGGCGTCCGACCGAACCGTGGCGCCGCACCGATCCCGGCCCGTAGTTGAAGTACACCCAGTTGTCCATGCCCCACCGCGGATTGCCGATCTGCATCTGCGGATGCGCCGGGACGAAGCCCGAAAACACAACTTCGCGGACATCGGCGCGGCCGTCGCCGTCGGTGTCCTTCAGGTACAGGATTTCGGTCTGGGCACCGACGAGCAGTCCGCCCCGGAAACAGCCGACGTTGTGAGCGAACCGCAGGTGGTCCGCAAAGACCACGCGGCGGTCCACCCGGCCGTCGCCGTCGGCGTCTTCCAGCAGTACGATCCGCGACAGCGGCGGAGCGTTCGGATCGGCCGGACCGGTCGGATAGTCGGCATATTCGGCGACGAATATCCGGCCCCGTTCATCGAAAGCGATCGCCACAGGATCGAACACCAGCGGCTCGGCCGCGACCAGCTCGATCCGCACACCGGGCTCGATTTCGAAGCTTGCCAATTCTTGCTGCGGCGAACGTGGCGGCGGAGTCGGTGCGTCGGCCCAGTGACGGCCGCCGCGAGTCCGTTCGATCGCCTCCAGCGCTTCCGGCCGAGCGCCCGCGCTCGCGTTCTCGGCGGCCCCAGCCGTGCGGCAGGCCCGACTGTCCGGCCCCCACGCGCCCGTCACACCGAGAACCATCCCGAGCAGCGTGGCAACGATCCGCCGACACGTGCCGCGTCCGCTCACATGAGGCTTCAGCGAACGCAGCGGCTGAGTCGGGCAAGCAGACGGGGCTTCGCCCGGCCGGCGACAGACCTTCTCACAGCCGGCGCGGACCTGTCGCCGGGCCGGCAACCGACGATACGCAGCGCGGTTCGTCATGGGCAGGCTCCCAGAGCCAACGGAGAAGCGGTGCGGAGTACTTCGGCCGGCATCGGAACGGTGAGCAAAACCGCCGGAAATCACTCGGCAGCCACTTCGCGCAGCAGCTTCAGCAGCGTCCGGCGGATCTTCGGTTCGGCGTCCACCGCCAGGTAGCTCGATTTCGCACGCCACGTCTCATAGCCGCCAAGGGCGTGCTGTTCGGGTGTCGGCAGATACCCGTTGTAGCCGTTGGCCAGCTCGATTGTGAACGTCGGCTTCAGCGGACTGTGCTTCTTGATCGCCAACCCCGTCTCTGCGAACGTCTCGCACGGCGAGCTGACTATGCCCAAGCCGCCGATACGAATGGCCTGCAGCTTGACCCGCACCGTGTCGGGGTACACGGCCAGATCCAGCGTTTCCCGGGCATAGATCAGCCGCCGGTCGCGATACGGCCCCGGACCGGCTTCGGCCAGCAGCCGCCGAGCCCGCTCGATCTCCGTCGCCGTCGGTTTGCGGACACCCAGCTCGATTTCCGTCTCCTTCATGCGGATCGGCACCCACTTTTCGAACGGCGTGCGTTTGTACGCCGCGAAGGCCGAATCGGCCACGTCGGCCGCCACGATCCGGATCTGCTCGAACGGCTCCCGGCGGGGATGGCCCTCGAAAAAGTTGATGTTGTTCACGTCGCCGCTGGTGCCGTTGGACATGATCCCGACGAAGCCCTCGCCGTCGGTCGCGTTCAGTCGTGAGGCGATCTGCCGGGCGAATTCACCGAAGTAATCGGCAGACAGCATGCGGGCCGGCACGCCACCCACGTAGTGCAACGAATAGTTTGCCAGCAGTGCCAGCGGTCGCCCGTCGGTCGTCCTTACGGCCAGGACGCACACTTCGGGATCAATGGGGCCGGCGGGCTTCAGCAGGGCCGGATGCGCGGGCGGCGGATTCATCCGTACGCGGTCCGTCCCGGCATCGAACGGATCCGTCAGCGGGAATCCCGGCCGCATGAACCAACGCCGATTGAAGACCTGCCGCGGATTGTTGCCCACGGCCCAGCCGATCTCCGCCGGCTGCAGACGCCGCGACGCCGTCACGATGGCTTCGGCAATCTTCCCGGTGAGAAACTTGCAGTATTCGGTTTCGACCTCGCTCTGAAACGTCGGCGTGACCGTCACCGCCGTGTGCGTGTGCGTGGCAGCCGCCAGGATGTGGTCTTCGGCGATGCCTGCGAGGCGGCTGGCCCGACGCTTGGCCGCATCGAAAATCTCCCGCGGAATCATGCAACTGTCCACGATGACGATCACGATCCGCTGTTCGCCGTTGTCCAGCATCAGGCAACGCGCCGTCAGCGGATCGTGCGCCCCGACCGCGTCACGCGGCCCCATGCTGCCCGCGGAACTGACGGGAAACTTCTGCGGGGTCACGTCGACCACCGCCGCCCCCGCTTTCAGAACCTTCGCCTCCTGTGCGGTAGCACGGCCGCCGCCCCACACGGCCACCGCGACGATCCATGCCACGGCCACCAGCCTTCTGTGAACCGCCCGCCGACCGACACGCCCGGCCAAGACCTTCGTCCGCATGCGTTGCTCCTCCTCGGTGCGTAACAGAAACACACCGGAAATCATCGGCACCACACACGCACGCTGTCAAACCTGTGCTTGCACTGCAGCCGCCCACTACGCTGCTCGGCCGAGGAGTCGCCTCACCGGCAGCGGACAGCGGCCATCCGGGTCAGCCGCGCCCCTGCCGGCTCGTACTGCCCCGACAGAGCCGCCCCGCACGCCCATCGGGCTGGCGTAACGGCCAGTGGCCAGTGGGAACGTGCGTCCGTTCGAAGTACTGAACGAGGCACCATCTCCCGGTAATCCCAATCGAAAAAAATCCGCAAAAATCTTCGGAAGAGTCAGAATCGTATTTGCGTGTACGTAGCGACACGGTTACTCTGAACTCGTCACATCTCGGTGCCGGCGTCACATCGGATCG
>RFHO01000529.1 GCA_003696385.1 Planctomycetota bacterium
ATCGGGTTGCGCAAAATGCCGAGTACGTCATAGGACTTGCCTTGCGCGAACCGTGTGGCTGCCTTGCGTTTCTCGCGAACGCTGCTGGAAAACCACTCCCGAACACCGTCGGGAGTGCAGCCTTCCTCCGCGGCGGGCAGCAGGCCGGTGATGTCACAGATCTGATACTGGGGCAGGTAGACGGGCGTTCCGCCGCAGTGAGTGTACTGGTCGGCGGACAGCTCCACGGGCGTTGGCCGCCCGCGTTCGTCCTTCGGCAGGACCCAATGGTCGTTCTCCTTCTTGAGCTCGAAGACGCGCCAGTCGACCAACAGGCCGGGCAGACGCCGAGCGATGAGCTGCCGCGCGGCTTGAACGAATCGCCGAGCCGACTGCTGGTCCGGGAATGCCGCGTTGAGGTGTCCGCCGTCTCGGGCGAGCACGCCGTTGGCATAATTGCCGTTCGGATCGTCGCGGTCGGCCCCGCTCAGCGGATCGCACAGACTGCCGAGCCTCGCGGCCGGTTCAAGCGACGCAATATCAATACCCGGTGGCAGGGACGCGCCGCATTGCACCGCCAGTGCCGGCAGGTTGTCGGCATTGGGTGACTGACTGGCCGGCAGCGCGGTAGCCACTTGGAGATTCTGAGGGCTGTGCTCTCGGGCGATGCTGGCAAAACCCGTGTTGCCGTTGCGCTGGAGCAGCCTGCCGCGGAGCACTTCGCCGAGCAGCGTATTGGCTCCGATCATTCCCTTCAGCTCAGGGACGGAGAACAGGTACGTCTGCACCCGCTTGAACTCGAGCTGGACCAGGTACCATGTCGTGCCACCGTTGGTCATTCGTCGTGCTCCGTGAACGTTGTCGCTGTCGATCGGCAAGCCTTTCCGGAAGCGTCCGAAGCATCGGCGTATCATGCGGCTGAGTCCGTTCCCCGGTGTGTCGCTCCGACGCCTGCCGGTGTCCCATCAGCGCTTCGTCTGTACCGACTGCAGGGCGTGGCGGGCCGAGTCCGCATCGGGGAAAACGGCCAGGAACTGGTTGTCGTGGACAAATGCTGCGGGACTCCAGTCCTGTGGGAAGAGGATGCGATTTTGACCTTCGACATCACGTACTGCAACGACGTAGAAACGATTCTCTGACACGGGAAATCCCACAAACCGGAAGTTCGTCTCCCGACTGAGGTATTCGAGCAGCCCCGGACCATACGCTTCGGCATCGGGAAGGAACAGCCCTCCGCCGACTTTTTCTGCCGAACGCACGACGTGCTCGGCCTCTCGGTACGTGGCCGCCTGCCTGAACCAACTGTCCACCAGCGCCCGGACGATCTCCAGACACTTCGCGCTCTTGCCTACGTCGTGCTGGAATCCGCCGACGGCCTTCAGGACGGCCGACAGTGACAGCATCGACGGGCCGCGGCCCGCGGTGCCCGCGGCGAATGTTTCGGCATGATCGAGCGTTGCGCGCGAGTGGTTGCCGGGCCGTCCGGTGTCGATCCAGTCGATGTGGCGGATGACCGGTTCGAGGTAGTTGCGGTCGGGAGAATCCGCATACAGCGCGTCGAAGACCAGGCCGGCGGCACTGCGTCCTTCGACGTCGGGGCCGCCCTGATGGTGATCGAAGCGGCCGGCAGCGGGATCGAAGCGGCCGCCGACATCGACGAGGACATCGAGGCCGGAAGCGGCCGTTTCGATCTCCTCGCGGGAAAGGAAAACGACCTCGCACGGCACGCCACGTTCACGCAGGTATCGTTCGAGCAGACAGACGGCGACCAGTTCGTCGACGTGGTGGGGGCAGCCGTGCGTTCCGATGCGCACAAGGCGGCGTTTCACCCACGGCCATTGCGGTGTTCGAGCGGTCAGCGGTTGCTCGGTCATGTTGGTGTCCCGAATGGAAGCGAGGGCAACGGTGATCGTGGTCGACACTCACGTCTGTCCTGTGAATTGGGCTCGGTTTCGTGAGGAAAGTCTACCGGCTGCGCGGTTTCGATGCGTCAGTTCGTTCGAGCACCCGCCATCGACCGCCTGCCGCGGTGTCGCGGGCTCATGCTGGACGGCGTCTCACGTCGCATGACGCCGGCGAACCCTGACTACCAGCGATCGATCACGGCAGCCAGGTACGACACGGTCGAAGCCAGAATGACGATCTCCAGCGGCGAGCGCTCCTCCTTGAGGATCAGCAGCCCCGCGGCAATCACCAGGCCGATCCGGAGGAACTCGGGAATACCGCCACGGCGATCGAATGGCCCGAACATCGGAAATTCCTTTCATCCCGCTCCCACAGCAGTGCCACGTCTACGCAACGGCCGCGGGATTCGGCCGCCGGGCCGCTTCCCGGAGCGGATCCAGAGCAGCGGCCTGCCTGCCCTCCGCGGTGCCGAACCCTTCGGTGCGACCTTTTCGCCCGAGCGGCACCGAAAGCTTCGGCAGCTCCGGCGCGGATTCCGCACGACGAAGCCTGTTACATCGAGCCGGCGGTGCCGCCGACTGCGTCGTGGTGCCTGCTCTATGCATGCCCGCGCTGGTTTCTGACAACGAACACGCCGCCAGAGCCCGACTGGCGTGCAAGAAGGAAATGTCATCCGCGGGTGCTGCGAGCCAAGGTGCCCGGACCGGAGCGCTCCGTTGCCATGGGGAGGCGTCGCTTGCGCGGCCAAGCCGATAGCCGGGGGCCGGTTTTCCGGCGGAACTTCGCGCGGGTTTCCGTCCGCGAGACCGCCGGGGGACGCAGAAGTCGCGCGCGACGGTGCGGTACGCGGCCCGGGCGGGCGGAGTCCCTGCGCCGAGAGACGACGGCTCAGCGAGACGTGCGCACCAGCCGGACGACCTGCAGATCCATCAGGGCTCCACGGATGGGGCCGTCAGAACGGGCCGTCAGCTCGCACGGTCCTTTCGGCAGCCGCACGGTTCCAACGGTCATGGTGCGGTACTGGTCCCATCCGCCCGTGCCGGTGATGCGCCCCCCGAGCTTCTGGCCCGCCACTTCGATCAGGAAGTGGTTGCCGGCC
>RFHO01000008.1 GCA_003696385.1 Planctomycetota bacterium
CCAGGACATCGAATTCGGCAGCCGCTTCCCCGAACTGGCGCCGGACCACCCGCGACGGCGGCGGGGAGCGGAGCTGTGGCGGCAGATCAACGCGCAGCGCGCCAAGCTTCGCCGCTACGGCGGCTGGGAAGAAGACTGGGGCGCCTATCGCGAATGGCATTTCTCCCCGATCGAGACCACGGCCATCCGCATCCGCTTCAAGACACGCAGCGTCGGGATCGACGAGCTGCAGGTCTTCGGCCCCGCCGAACCGAATCGCAACCTGGCGCTGGCCGATGACGGCACGAAGGTCAGCGGCTATCCGGCCAAGGGCATCGAAGACCGTAATCCGGTCGAACGGGTCAACGACGGCGAGTTCGGCACGATGGGTTGGCGGGCGAAGGTCGAGCAGGACGCCGAACGCCCGTGGCTGCGGCTGGACTTCAACCGCGCCGTGGTGATCGACCGAATGCGGATGAGTGCCAATCGGGCGTACTTCTACGAGACCGATTACCTCGAGCAGAAACCGTATCTGCCGCGGTACGAATTCGACATGGACGTCCTGCAACCGGACGGCTCGTGGAAACCGTGGGTCGGAACGTGGTACGTCAACAAGAAGCTGAACGAAAAACACCCCGAGCGGCCTTCGATTCTGGCAGAGGTGCAGAGGCTGATCGCCACGCTTCAGGAAGAAGGTCCGCAACCCAGCTTCATCGGGCGGCTGATCCGTCCGAAGCGGACGTTCGTGCTGCTTCGCGGCAATCCCGAGACGCCGCGGGACGAGGTCGCGCCGGCCGCACCGGAGATTCTCGGCGGTGATCTGGGACTTTCGTCCGATACGCCCGGTCCGCAGCGGCGCCGGCGCTTTGGCGAGTGGGCCACGAGCCCGAACAATCCGCTGACCGCGCGGGTGATGGCCAACCGCATCTGGATGCACGTGTTCGGCCGCGGGATCGTCACGACTCCGGGAGACTTCGGCCATGCCGGCGCGCGGCCGACGCATCCGGAACTGCTGGATTGGCTGGCCGCCGAATTCATGCACCCCACCGTCGATCCCGGTGTTTTCGTCGGACATGCTTCCGACGCCGGCCAAGCGCCGGCCAGACCTTGGTCGGTGAAGCACCTCATCCGGCTTCTGGTGACGTCGCGGGCGTTCCGGCAGTCCAGCCGCCCGCGGCCGGAGGGAATGGCGATCGACCCCGACGCGGCGCTGCTGTGGCGTTTCCCGCCGCGGCGGGTCGAGGCCGAAGTCATCCGCGACTCCATCCTGCTGGCTTCCGGCTGTCTGGATCTGCGGCTCGGCGGCCGCAGCTATCGCATCTTCAACGTCAAGAAGACCTACGCGCAGTGGGAAGTCGTGGACAACTACGGCCCGCAGACCTGGCGGCGGATGCTGTACCAGGAACGCATGCGGCGGGTCGACGACGGCATCTTCACCGCCTTCGATTTCCCGGACTTCGGGCAGGTGTGTCCGAAACGTCCGGTTTCGACGACGCCGCTGCAATCGCTGAACCTGCTGAACAGCCCGTTCGCGGTCGACCAGTCGCGGCGGCTGGCCGAGCGGGCGTTGAAAGACAGCGGCGGCGATCTGGCGCGGGCGGTCGATCGATGCTTCGAGCTGCTGCTGTGCCGACCGCCCACCGACGAAGAACGCAACGATTGCCTCGCCGTCGCCCGGGCGCACGGTCTGCCGATGGTCTGCCGCTCGCTGATCAATTCCAACGAATTCGTCTTCCTGCAGTGAGCCGGCTCGCTGCGGGAATCGGACACCGGTAGTAACCGTTGAGGAAGTCACACACGAAAAGGTGCGGATATGTCGAACGCAGAATGGCTTTCACCGGTTGGCCGGCGGTTTTTGGATCGCCGGCGGTTTCTGAGCGTCGCCGGGTTGTCGGCGGCGGAACTGGGATTGGTGCATCTGCTGGCCCGCGACGGACTGCTCGCTGCGGAGCCGTCCGGCGGAAAGAAGTCGCCGATCCGACCGCAGATCGATCCGGCGCATCCGTACCGCGCCCGCCGTCCGCACTTCGACGCCAAGGCCAAACAGGTGCTGGTGATCTTTCTCCCCGGAGCGGTCAGCCACGTCGACACGTTCGACTACAAGCCGGCGCTGGAAAAGCTGCACGGCCAGAAGCCGCCGGGCCTGCCGGCCGTCACGTTCGAAGGCCCGTCGGGCAACATCGCCAAGCCGTTCTGGAAGTTCCGCCCGCGGGGCGAGTCGGGCAAGATGGTCTCGGATCTGCTGCCGCATCTGGGCGGACTGGTCGATGACTTCTGCTTCTTCCACGCGCTGTACACCGAGACCAGCGCGCACCCGCAGGGCGAGAACTTCTTCCACACCGGCTTCACGATGGAAGGCTACCCGTCCTTCGGCGCCTGGGTGACGTACGCGCTGGGGACGGAGAACGAAAACCTGCCGGCCTTCGTTTCGATCACCGATCCGCGCGGGTACGCGCGCAGCGGCAAGAACAACTTCGGCAGCGGCTTCCTGCCCGCGGCGTTTCAGGGCACCGATTTCAACGCGATGAGGCCGCCCGCCAATCTGGCACGGCCGACATCGATCCCGGCCGCAGCCGACCGCGCCAGCATCGACCTGCTGCGCCGGCTGAACGCCCGCCACCTGGAAAAGTACCCCGGCGACGCCAACCTGGCCGGTCGGATCGCCAGCTATGAACTGGCCGGGCGGATGCAGATGTCGATCCCTGAGGTGATGGACCTGGCCAGCGAGTCCGCATCGACGCTGAAAGCGTACGGCGTGGACGAAGGCAGCGAGCTGAAGCGGGCCTACGCGCGCAACTGCATCCTCGCCCGGCGGCTGATCGAACGCGGCGTGCGGGTGGTGCAGCTCTTCAACGGCAGCGATGCTTCCGGCGGCAACGGCGTGACCAACTGGGACTCACACGCCAACATTCTGAAAACGCACGCCATGCAGGCCGAGATCATGGACCAGCCCACCGCCGCGCTGATCCGCGACCTGAAGCAGCGCGGGCTGCTCGA
>RFHO01000097.1 GCA_003696385.1 Planctomycetota bacterium
AAATACCAGTGGCAGACGACGCACAACGTGGCGCTGGACAAGGCCGGCAACCTGTACGTGATCCACGAAGGCCGGGCGGATCGCAAGGACCACCCGGCCATCTTCGTGTTCGATCCGCAGGGCAAGTTCGTCAAGGCGTTCGGGCAGCCGTTCCAGGGTGGCGGTCACGGCCTGGAAGTGCGTGAGGAAGACGGACAGGAGTTTCTCTACGTTTGCGCCTATCAGCACCTGAAGACGTTCGCCAAACTGGACCTGAACGGCGAAGTCGTCTGGCAGAAGTACGCTCCGATGGAATCCGGCGTGTATGCCAAGGGCGAAGACACGAATCCGCAGCGAATCTGGGGCCGCAATCGCTTCATGCCGACGAACTTCGCCTTCCTCGACGACGGCGGCTTCCTGCTGGCCGACGGCTATGGTTCGTATTACATCCATCGCTACGACAAGGACGCGAACTGGAAGGGCATGTTCGGCGGCCCGGGCCCCGGAGAAGGCAAGTTCCAGACCCCGCACGGCTTGTGGATCGATCGCCGCGGCGGCAAGGAGCCTACCGTCGTCGTCACCGACCGCGCGCACCACACCGTGCAGATCCTGACGCTGGACGGCAAGCACTTGCAGACGCTGACCGGCTTCGGCCTGCCCGCCAACATCGACACCTGGCAGAACCTGATGCTCGTCCCGGAGCTGCACGCCCGCGTGTCGATTCTGGACGAAAACAACCGGGTCGTCGCGCGGCTCGGCGACGATTCCGAACGCGTCAAGAAGGTCAAGAACCTGCGCGCCAACCCGAAGCTGTGGCATCCCGGCAAGTTCGTCCACCCCCACGATGCGTGTTTCGACCGCGACGGCAACATCTTCGTCGCCGAATGGGTGGCCACCGGACGGGTCTCACGCTTGAAGCGTCTGGCCTGAGTCGCGCCGTCGCACGGTGCCGCTCCAGCGTCGAACCACGTGCCTTCGGTCGTGGCGCGAGCAGGCGTGGCAAGCGCGGCTCCGACACGCGATCACCGAGGAATGCACGATGTCCGATCAGGATCCCGTTGCAAACGGCTCGACCGATTCGGAGGCTGCAGCGCAGGGACCGCCGCCTGCCTCTCGCCCCATTCCGGACCGTCCTGCCGAAGATCCGGATGTGTTGAACCGGCGGGAACTGTTCCGTATCGCCGCGCTTGCCGGACCACTGGCTGCCGCCCAGTGGGCGGCCGGCGGTGCGTCGGTGGTCGCAGCGGCGGACGACCGGTCGGACGCCGCGGAAGGCCGTGCCCCCGCGTATGGGAAGCCGCGTCCGGATCGTGGCGACGCCAGCGCCCCGCGTCGGTACGCCATGAAGAAATCCTTCAATCTGTGGGCGCTGCCCTATCCGGACGCGATGTCGCTGGCGGACTGCTTCGAACTGGCCAAACAGGCCGGCTTCGACGGTGTGGAAATCAACTTCGACCTGGAGGGCGACGTCTCGGCCGCCTCCAAGCCCCGCGACCTGGACCGGGTGCGCGAGCTGGCGGCCAAGATCGGCATCGAGATCAGCGGCCTGTGCTCGTTTCTGTTCTGGCCGTATCCGCTGACGAGCAACGATCCGCAGAAGCGGGCCCGAGGACGCGAACTGGCCGCCCAGATGGTCCGCGCCGCCCGCCGACTGGGAACGCGCAACCTGCTGGTCGTTCCCGGTGCGGTGTACATTCCGTGGGCTCCGGAGGACGAGCCCGTGCCCAACGACGTCTGCTGGCAACGGGCGACCGAGGCCGTCCGCTCGCTGATTCCGCTGGCCAGGGAATGCAACGTCTCGCTGAACATCGAGAACATCTTCGCCAACGGGTTTCTGCTCAGCCCCGACGACATGAACCGGTTCGTCGACCAGTTCGATTCCGACGTGGTCGGCATCCACTTCGATACCGGCAACATCATGCAGTACCAGTTTCCCGAACACTGGATTCCACTTTGCGGCCGCCGCATCCGCAACGTGCATTTCAAGGAGTACAGCAAGCGGGCGGGAACCGAGTTCACTCTGGATTCGTTCCGGCCGCTGCTGGACGGCACGACAAACTGGCCCGCCGTGATCGCGGCACTCGACCGCGTGGGCTACCGCGGCTACCTCACGTTCGAATACTTCCGGCCGTTTCCGCACTGGCCGGAGTCACTGATCTACCAGACATCCGACGCCCTGGACCGCATGCTCGGCCGCAAAGCCTGACGGCCGCCATCCGAAGCAGGCGACAACCCCGGCGGCTGCGCGCCGCGCAGGGCGCCGAGAACTTCCCGCGAACCGGCCCGCCCGGGGGATCGCCGGGAGAATGCATGCCCGGTCCCGGCGGCCCGCAGCACGAGGGTACGGCTGCGCGTCGACGTCGCGGGGCGACCGTGATGCGGGATTTCACGTTCGTTGAAAACGCGGCACGATTCGCGACAATGGCCGCTCCCCGGATTCCGGGAACGCGACGACCTCTCCGAGATCCCGACGGCGGCCACTGAAGACGCCGCGGCATTGGCCGGTCGGCCACATGCTTGATCCTCTCGGTACGGCGAACCATTCCCGCTTCGACGATCGACCACAGCGCAAAGGGACGTACACCATGGCGAACGTTGCTCAGATGGCCTCCGATGCTCTCACCGATGGCGACGGCATCCTGCGACTGGCTCCGACGTGGGTGCCGCGGTCGTTCCTGCAGCCGGGACGGCGGCTGAAGCTGCATCCGGACGACTACTATGCCTTGGGCATGGATCGCGGCGGCATCGACGAGCGGTGGTTCGGTTCCACCACGCCCGCGGCGAACGAGGGGGCACCTCCGGACGAAGGGCTCAGCTACGTCGTGCATGGCGACCGCCGCTTCACCCTGCGAGACGCCATCGATGCTCTGGGCGCGGAAATCATCGGCGAGGAAATCTGGAACAAGTACGGTCGCTGGCCGGTCTACTCCAAGTTCTTCGACAACATGGGGCCGATCCCCCACCACATGCACCAGAACGCCGAACAGGCCAAACTCGTCGGGCAGGAAGGCAAGCCCGAATCGTACTACTTTCCGCCGCAACTGAACGCGATCGGCAACAACTTCCCGTACACCTTCTTCGGCCTGGAGCCGGGGACGACGAAGCAGCAGGTCATCGACTGCCTGGCCCGCTGGAACGAAGGCGACAACGGCATCCTGGATCTGTCCAAGGCGTATCGGCTGAAGCCCGGAACGGGCTGGCTGGTTCCGCCCTGCATCCTGCACGCCCCGGGCAGCCTGGTGACCTATGAGCCGCAGTGGGGCAGCGACGTGTTCGCCATGTACCAGTCACTGGTCGAGGGGCGTCCCGTCCCCCGCAGCCTGTTGACCAAGGACTTCCCCGAGGACAAACACGACGATCTGGAATACCTGGTCGATGCTCTGGACTGGGAAGCGAACACGAACCCGAATTTCAAGGCCAGTCACTACCTGGAACCGATTCCCGTCGCGGACACCGAATCGGAAGGTTGGGTCGACCGCTGGATCGTCTATGGCCGGATCGACGGAGAGCAGCTTTTCACGGCGAAGGAACTGACGGTCCAGCCCGGCTGCAAGTGCGTCATCCGCGACGGCGGGGCCTATGGCTGGATCACCGTGCAGGGGGAAGGACGCATCGGCAAGCTGCGTCTGCAGACGCCGGCGATGATCCGTTTCGGCGAAATGACCGAGGACGAAGTGTTCGTGACGGCCAAGGCGGCCCGCGACGGTGTCGTCGTCGAGAACACCGGCAGCGAACCGCTGGTCGCGCTGCGGTACTTCGGCCCGAACGCTCAGCCCGACGCTCCGGACATCGGTGCCTGGCAGCAGTCGTGAGCGGCACGGACGTCGGGCGCTCGCCAGCAGTGTGGAGCAAGCGGCGCTCCGATCCGAACGGACACGACGCCCTGACCAGCGTCGCGGTTGCGCATCAGGCACAGGTCACCGACGGCGGACAGCGCACGACGGACGAGCGCCGCGGCGCGGCGAGCGGCCGCCGCGAGCCGCACCGAGAGGTCGCGCCACGGCGCACCGCATACCCGCGGCAAACCGAGAACATGCAAGCAGGAGACGATCGCTCATGTCGCACGCGTACCCGAAACTGCACAACGCCATGTGGCCCGGGCTGGTCGGAAAGGAAGAGGGCACGGACCACCCGCCGATCAGTCTGGAGCGGATGCTCGAGCTGACCGCCGGCGCCGAGGTGGACGGACAGAAATTCGAAGGCGTGGACTACTTTCTGTTCCACCCGCACACCGATCCGGACGCCAGCGACGATGAGCTGAAGCGGATCGCCGACATGATCGCCGGGTACGGTTTCAAGGTCGGCTCGCTGGTGGCGCCGGTGTGGCCGGGTACCGTCGGGGATTCGGCCATGGGGGACGAGACGGCGCGCAAGAAGTTCGTGCTGGCCGTTCAGAAGGCCTGTCGCATTGCGAAAATCTTCAACGAGCACGGCGTGCGCGAATACGGTGTGATCCGCATCGATTCGGCGTGCAGCCCATCGGAATGGGCCAAGGATCCCGAAGGCAATCAGCGGCGGATCGCTCAGACGTTTCGTGAGGCGGCCAAGGTTGCGGCCGATCACGGGGAACGCCTCGCCGCCGAAGGCGAAATCTGCTGGGGCGGCATGCACTCCTGGAAGTACATGGTGCAGTTGCTCGAGATGGTCGACATGCCGGAAACGCTGGGCTTCCAGGCCGACATGGCTCACACCTATCTCTACCTGCTCGGCTACAACGCACCCGAACACGCTCTGCTGAAAGAGAACTACACGGAAGAGGAGTTCTGGGAAGCGTACAAGATCATGACCGACGCTTTGCGCCCCTGGACGATCGATTTCCACGTGGCGCAGAACGACGGCACCGTCCATGGCACCGGCTCACACGACAAGACGGGACGCCATTGCATGGCCGACGATCCCAACGGGAAGCTGGACATCGTCCGCTGCGCCGGCTACTGGCTGCAGGGCGCCGCCGAACGCGGCATTCGCCACATCTGCTGGGACGGCTGCATGTTTCCCAATGAAGTCCTCGAGAACCCACGCACGTGGAACGTGATCCTCAAGACGATGATGGACGTCCGCGATGCCCACGGCTGGGATTGAAATGGCCACCGCACGTACCGGCGCCGCACGGCGTCATCGGCGTCTGCCTGGTGACGACGTGCCGCGGCGGGTGGCCGTCCATCGTCGGGCTTCGCACACGACGACGGGGCGCAGTCGGCCCCCGACAGCTCCGGAACAACACGGACAGCGAAACGAAATCCTCAACGACCAGGAGAGATGAGCATGAGCAAACCACCGCTGCGCATCGGCATCGTCGGCTATGGCTTCATGGGGCGCGCGCACTCGAATGCGTTCCGTCAGGCGCCGAAGTTCTTCGACCTGCCGTATGAACCGGTGCTGAAAGCCGCCTGCGCCCGCAACGAGGAGAAAATCAAGAAGTTCGCCGAAAACTGGGGCTGGGAAAGCTACGAGACGGACTGGCGGAAGCTGATCGAGCGGGATGACATCGACCTGATCGACATCGCCGCGCCCAACAACGTCCACCACGATATCGCCATTGCCGCCGCCGAAGCCGGCAAGATGGTCCTCTGCGAAAAGCCGCTGGCAATGAACGTGGCCGAGGGCGAAGCGATGGTCGCCGCCGTCGAGAAAGCCGGCGTGCCCAACATGGTGTGGTTCAATTACCGCCGCGTTCCGGCCATTTCACTGGCCAAGCAACTGGTGGACGAGAACCGGATCGGCCGTCCCTTCCATTACCGTGCCACCTATCTGCAGGACTGGACGATTGCCGAAGACGTGCCACAGGGTGGTGCCACACTCTGGCGGCTGGACGCCAACGTCGCGGGCAGCGGCGTCACCGGCGACCTGCTCGCCCACTCCATCGACACCGCCATGTGGCTCAACGGCCCGATCCGCCGCGTCTGCGCCAAGACCGAGACTTTCGTGAAGGAACGCGTGCATGCCGAGACGGGCGAAAAGATGCCCGTGAAGATCGACGATGCCTGCATGTTCCTGGCCGTGTTCGAGAACGGTGCGATCGGGACGTTCGAGAGCACACGCTATGCACGCGGCCGCAAGAACTACAATACCTTCGAATTGAACGGTGCCGATGGCTCGGTCTTCTTCGACCTGGAGGACCCGCACATCCTGCAGTTCTACGAGTACAAGAATCCCACCACCGGCCGCAAGGTCGAGGACCATCTGACCGGCTGGCGGCGGATCCATGTCACCAACTTCGAACACCCCTACATGGACCACTGGTGGGTTCCCGGTTGCACGATCGGGTACGAGCACACCTTCACCAATGCCTTCGCCGACTTCGTGATCGGCCTGAAAGACGGCGGCAAGGGCACCGAGCCGACGTTCCGCACGGCCCTCGAAACGCAGAAGGTGTGTGACGCCGTGCTGCTCAGCGCCCGTGAAAACCGCTGGGTCGATATCGCCTGACCGATCACGGTTCGCACGCGGCCAACCACGGCCGGGACGCAAGTGCACCATGCAGCGGTGTGTGCCTCGGGCCACGCCGCTGTGCTGGTGTATGCTGGGAACCGAAACCGGCCTTGGTCGATCGTCCACGCATTCGCCGGAGTTGTGCGGTGTTGAGGCGATCGGCAGAAATGGCATGGAGGAGACCGATGGATCGCATCCCCATCACTCGAGAGAACTACGACAAGCTGCGCGAGGAACTGCGTCGGCTGGAAGAGGAAGAGCTGCCCAAGGTCCGCGAGCAGTTGGCTGCGGCCCGCGCCGAAGGCGACCTGCGTGAAAACGCCGAATACCACGGACAGCGCGAACGCCAGGGCATGCTGATGGCGCAGATCAACGAACTGCGGGCCAAACTTTCCAACTGCCAGATCATCGACAGCACCGAATCGCTGCCGAACGACGTGGTCACCTTTCGCTCGATCGTCACCGTCCGTGACCTGGACAGCGGTGCCGAAGAGGTCTATCAACTCGTGGGGCCCGGCGAAGAGGACTACGGCGGCGAAGTCATGAAAATCCTGACCAACAGCCCCTTCGCACAGGGGCTGCTCAACAAGAAGGTCGGTGACCAGGTTGAGATCGAGGTGC
This sequence comes from Planctomycetota bacterium, assembly GCA_003696385.1. GTDB lineage: Bacteria > Planctomycetota > Planctomycetia > Planctomycetales > Planctomycetaceae > J052. The sequence goes on from RFHO01000097.1 coordinate 7,033, forward strand.
CCGCCGGAACGGTCCGGCTGGAAATCGTCAAGATCGAAGCGGAATCCTGAGCCGTCGGCACACCACCTGCTTCGGACCGCCTGTGGATCGGATCCGATCGTTCTTCCCCGAGATCCACTGTGTGTGCGCACGCCGCCCGACACGTTCGACGATTGCTTCGGCCGTGCTCCGCCCGTACCGCAGGCGGGGCTGTTCGGTGTTGCGGCCGTTCGATTTCTGCTTGCCGGCGACCGGTTTTGGCCGGCCGGGCCCTGGCGGGACCCGCAGCCGCGTTCCTGGCTCTGACGCTGATGCTCGTTCGGGCCGACGCGCAGAGCCGCCATGATCCTCGGGATTCCGCATCTTCCTCGGCGTCGCCGCTGGCCGATCAGCGGCGATCCGTTCGGCGGGCGCCGTCTGCGGACATCCCCTCGCCGCCGCGTGCCGCCGAGCACAAGCACCAGCGGTCCGGCAGACAGGCCGATGCGTATCGCACGGCGTACCGATTGTTGCAAACGGGACGCTACGAAGACGTTCTCGATCGCACGGCGGATGCACGCCAGTCGGCGATTCTGATCGTTCGTTTCCGTGCACTGCGGGCCCTGGGCCGGTACGCGCAGGCCATCGGTGAGGTGTCGGCCGTTCTTTCCCGTTCCGACGCGATCGGTTCGCACGAACGCGCCGCGCTGCTGGCCGAGCGGGCGCGCCTGCTCATGGAAACGGGACAACTGGTCCCGGCGATGCGCGATGCGCGGGCCGCCGTCGAACATGATCCCGAACAGCCGCTGGCCCGCTTCGTCCGCGCCCGCGTGCTGGCCGAGACCGGCCGGATCGCGGAAGCCGCCGAGGCCTTCCGCTGGTTCGTGCGATTCTACAACCGGGTGCAACCGACCGACGCCGAAACGCTCATCTGGGTCGCCCGCGGGGCCGCGACGTACGCCCGCTGGCGGCACGTGTCGCAGATCTTTCACTTCTGCGTCAACACACTGTGTTCCGACATCCTTTCCGCTGACCCGCTGGCCTGGGAAGCGCACTGGATCTGCGGTTCTTTGCTGCTGGAAAAATACAACCGCGCGCAGGCCATCCCCGAGCTGCAGCGCGCGCTGGCCGTCAATCCCCGAGCGGTGGAAGTCTTCGTTGCGCTGGCCCGTGATGCGTTCGACCGGCGCGAGTTCGATCGGGCGGCCCGGTATGCCCGCGACGCACTGAAGATCCGCTCCGGAAACCCCGCCGCGTGGGAGCTGATCGGAGATCTCGCTCTGGCTGCAGGAGATCACGCCCAGGCCCGCAACGCTTTCTGCAACGCCCTGAAGACGAATCCACGCAGCCAGTCCGCGCTGGCGGGATGGGTGGCCGCCGAATTGCTCCGCCGCGGCTCCACCACGGGATTCCGTATGCCGGAATCCCTGGCCCGTTGGCTGGAGACCTCGCGTCCGGAAGTCGATCGCGAACGATTGCCGGTTTCCGTGGAGCAACTCCGCGCGGCCTTTCCGGTCGAACACACCGTCGAAAGGCCGGGCGACTCGTTCGTGCCGGCCGCCGTCGTGCAGTCGCAGTTGCATCGCAACCCACGGTCAGCCGTATTCCTGACCCGCTTGGGCGAGCACCTGGAAGGGCACCGCCGTTTCGCCGCCGCAGCCGCCTGCTATCGAGAAGCGATCCTTCGGATGCCCGAACACGCACCGCCGCTGGTGGCTCTGGGACTGCTGGCGATGCAGGTCGGTCGATTCGATGCGGCCCGACCGATTCTCGATGCCGCCTTCGAGGCCGATCCGTTTCACGTCCGCGTGGCGAACATCCGCAAAGTACTGGGACGGCTGGAATCGTACCGGCGGCACCGCACGGCCCATTTCGTGGTGTATCACGCACCGCGGGAACGTCTGCTGGCCGAATGCGCCGCGGAATACCTGGAGGCCGTCTATCCGGAGCTGACCGGCCGCTTCGGCTTCGAACCTCGTACGCCGACGCAGATCGAGATCTACGCGGACGGGCAAGGGCAGACCGCCCACGAGTGGTTCAGCGCGCGGATGGTCGGCCTGCCATGGATCCAGACCATTGGGGCGTCCACGGGATTGGTGATCGCGATGGCGTCACCGCAGTCGGGCCGAGGGTTCAACTGGGGCCGCGTGCTGCGTCACGAATTCGTGCACGTGATTACGCTGCAGCAGACCGACTTTCGCATGCCACACTGGTTCACCGAAGCCCTGGCGGTTCGCGAAGAAATCCACGGCGGGTACGCCGAGCCGGGGGAGTGGATGGAAATCCTCGAACGTCGTCTGCGTGCCGGCACGCTGTTCCCACTGCGCGGACTCGATCGCGGGTTTCAGCGGCCCCGCGGGCCCGGGGATTGGACGCTGGCGTATTGCCAGAGCTATCTGCTGGCGCGATTCCTCGAACAGCGCCATGGCCCGCTGCTGCTGTCGGAGCTGATCGAGGCCTCGCGCAAAGGCTTCGGCGTGTTCGACGCGCTCGAACGCCGCACCGGGGGGGCGCCGGCCGAGCTGACACGCCGCTACGTCGGCTGGATCGACCGCATCGTTCACCGTCGGCCTCCGTCGATCGTCCCGCGAGTGAACTCCGGGCTCGACAGCGATGCTGCGCTGGCCTCCGACGACCCGCAGCAACTGTCCGAAGCGGCGTACGCCTTGCTGCAGCGGGGCGAATTCGCTCGCGCCCGCTCGGTGGCCACACGCGCCACGCAGTCCGCGGGGCGTCGGCCATGGCTGGCGTCCTATGTGTTGGCACGCCTGGAGTCACGTGCCGGCGATCTCGACGCGGCGATCGGTCGTCTCGAACGGATGGCTGTCACCGATCCCGTGCCGCCGGTAATCGACCTGCTCGCCGGGCTTTACCGCCGACGCGGCGACTCCGATGCTGCGCTGCGGTGGTATCGCAGGGGACTGGAGCGATTCCCCGACATGCTTTCCTGGCACAGGGCCCTCGCGGCCTTGCTCATCGAACAGGGGCGCGAAACCGACGAGCTTTACCGCTCGCTGCAGTTCATCGCCGGACGCCAGGCCGACAGCCGCAGCGTGCCCAGGAAGCTTCTTCAGATGGCGCTGCAGCGAAACGACGATTCCAACGCCGTGCGTTTCGCGTGGCGGAGCCTGTTCGTCGATGTGAAACATGCCCCCGCCCATCGCGTGCTGGCGCTGGACGCCGCACGCAATGACGACGTGACCAAGGCGCTGCGGTTCTGGAAGCGCGCAAACGCGGTCGGCGACCCGGGCGACATCGACTGGCAATGGACCCTTGCCGAAACGCTCCGCGAACGCGGCCACCTTGCTGCGGCGCGCAGCATTGCAGCAGAGATTCTGGTGCACGCGCCGCAGCACGCCCCGGCCGCGCAATTGCTCCGCCAGACGCCGTGAAACTGCGGTTTTCGCCAAGTGAAACGATTCATTCGCGTTCCTCCGCCGACGGAGAGCTAACTTTCCTCGAACGTCCTGCAGTTTTTTCAACGGAGAGTACGATGCGTCCCACCGAAAACCGGCTCCCCGGCAGGCTGCAACCGCGCGGACGGCGGCCGTGGGTCCGCGACGTCGTGCGGCGGGCCGTTCCGTCTGTTGTGTGTCTGGCCCTGATTCTGGCCGGCCGGAACGACCACGTCCTTGCGGACCAATTCGCCGTCTGCGAGTGCCTCCGGTT
>RFHO01000530.1 GCA_003696385.1 Planctomycetota bacterium
CGATGGATGTGCGGGCGAGGCGGATCCCGGTTGCGAATCTGCGCTGCCGCGGTCGTTCCGGCCGCGTGCCGGATGATCGGACGCCGCACCGGCCGCGTTGGAATTGGAGCCGTCCTGCCTGTCGCTTTCGGCGGAAGACGCGGCCGCGTGCGTGCCCTGCGATGCAGCACCTCGTGTCCCGGTTGCGGATTGCCCACCGGTCGACGCGCCGCCGGTCGGTTCGGACGGGCGTCCGAGCTGCTGGCGGAGCAATTCTTCCAGCACGCGTTGATCGTCGGACCCGTCGTTGGCGAAGCGCGGTTTGCGCTGTGCGGATGGTTCGCCCGGCGTCGTCTCCGGCGCAGCGGCGGGCTGTCGCACCGGTTCGGCGGTCGATTCGGGACCTTCGGGAGCGTCGGACACCGTGCCGGCGTCGTTCGGCAGGACCGGCTCCGCGTCGCCCGTGGTGGCCGGCTCGTCGGACGGCTTCGGTCGCTCCGGTTCCACGGCGTTGTCGCGCTGGTCGAGCGCTTCGGCGCGCGGCTCGGCAGCGGACGCTTCGGCTGCGACCGGCTCTTCGGCGGTGGGCAGTTCTTCACCCCATTCCCGTTCGAGCTGTTCGCGGAGCTGCTCGAGCCGCTCGGCCTGCCGAGCCCGACGTTCGGCGAGCTGCCGATGTTTCTGGTCGGCGGGCACCATCTCGGTGATGGTGAGAGTCAGGTGCGGAGTTTCCGTGCGGTTGGGGGTCGGCTGGCGGTTGTCTTCGGCCTGCAGGTAGAACTCCGCACGATCACCCGGCGCCAGGCCGAGTCTTGCGATGGACAGGTCGAACTGGCCTTCGATCCGGCGGTCTTTGCCCTGATAGAGGAAGGGGTTGTAGCGGAGCGTCACGCCTTCGTGTTTGACGAACAGCCGCACGGAGCGGAGGCGAAAGTCCGGATCGCGAGCGGCAAAAGCCAACGGCACGATGGCATTGGCCGGCACCGCGATGTCGCCGCTGGGATCCAGCAACCGCACGTCCGGCGGTTCGTCGCGGCGGATGTTCAGCGGATAGAACGCCGGTTGCGGATTCCGGAAGCCCCGGGTGGAAACGCATTCGATGCGATAAAACTTCGGCGCGGTTCCGTCCGGGCGGAACGCCAGCCGAAAGGTCACATGGACACGGGTGCCGCCTTCGATCCGCATCGGAAGCTTTTCTCCGCCCTCGGAGGTCTCCGCGTCCGAGAGCACCAGCAGCGCACTCTTCAGCGCCGTGGTGGCCTCACCATGGATCGTCACCTCCGTGCCCTCCCAGGCGTCGATCGCCGGTGCGTTGCGGCTTCGGGGGGGCAGGCCCATGTACTCTGGATACCGATAAGCCACTTCGGTGACGCGGACCTTGGGTGGGCTGAGCACGGTTACCTGAAACGGACGGGAGCGTGCGTCCCCCGCTTCGATGCGGTAGGTGATGTCCTGTTCCAGCCCGCGCCCTTCGGGGCCCTGCAGGATGGCCACGAATCGCTTCAGCCCCGGCTCTTCTTCTTTCAGCACCACGGGTTCGTCGACGAACCGTCCGTCCCGAGTGGTGAACAGCAGCAGAACCTGATCGGGGACTTCTCCGCGCAGGTCCACGGCCACCGGCAGCCGTGTGCCGGCGATCACTTCGGTGTCACCGGGTTCGATTCGATACAGCTCCGTTCGCGTCGCCGGAGCGATCCGGGCCGTCGGCATCAGCGCCCGCCATACCGAAGGACCGATTCGTTTCGGTGAAAGAACCGTGTAGCCGCACCACAGCACGACCACCGCCAGCAGGGCGTACGCGGCGCGAATCAGCAACGTGCGGTCCACGGCCTCTTCGACGTCGGTATGCGCCAGTTCCGCCGCCGCCCGTCGCTCCAGTGCCTGCATGATCGACGGAGACACCGGCCGCCCCGTCCGCTCCAGGTCCACCAGCGACAGCAGCGTACCTTTGAGTTTCGGGTCGGCGTGTTCAATCTGTTTCGCCGCGTACAGGGCGTTGACCCGCCGCACGCAGGGGATCACGGCCCCCACGACGATCCAAGCTCCCACGCCGAGCAACACCAGCGAGGACGCCAACAGCCGCAACAGCGGCGGAACGCCCGCATCGAAAACCCACTGGTCCAGAACGACGAACAGAAAGACATAGCCGCCCAGAACAGCCGCGGCGCCGATCAGCACGAATACCAGCTCGACCGCCTTCAACTGGGTGCGCACCTTCTCGAGCTGATACGCGATGTACTCACGCATCCCCACATAGGGCTTTTTCCGGGGCGCAGTGGCGGTGGACATGACCTTCTCCGGATCGGCGGTTTCTCGGGAGCGGGCTCGATCAATGAGGCGACCAATCACGAACAGCCGGCGGCCGCGGTCCACGAGACACAGACGGGCACCCTCATTCTAGCCGCGACCCTGCGGGGCGCCAAAAATACGGTGACGGGCGCACGGCCGGTCCGTGCGCTTGGCCTTCGTTCGGGCCGGCGGCACGTTCGTCGCCGGCACGGCGGCGCTCGACACATCGGCCGGCCGCATTGCGCGGCTTGGTCCGGCCGGGGTGCCTCTGTCACTACTCATCGACGGAGTCGTAAGGGTGGGGTTCCCGCCATCCGTCCTTCTCGAAAACGTATGCCGCAGTCGCTCCGAAACGTGACATCTCTCCCCACTTGCCGAATCGCGCCGGTCGTGCGGATTGGGGTGGCGTGTGAATCCGTTCCGAAACTCCGACGTGCGGGGCCCCCCTCCGACGGCGGCCGGGTGAATGCAGGCGTCCGGGCGCGAGAACGCCCGCAACGATCGGAATTCGTCATCCATTGATTGCCGACCGGCCATCTTGACCACGAAGGGGCGTTTGCCTAAGTTCCCGCACCCGTTTCATCGGCCGGACGGCGCGGCCGACGACGCCACCGGCTTGGCCGACGAGCACTTTGGAATGACGCGCACAGCAGCACGGGAGTCCCTTCGAACGATGCACGGACGATCCGACCTCATCCCTCCGCACGGCGGCCTGACCGAGCCGATCGATCGCGTCGTTCCCGAGGAGGAACGCGCGGAATTCCTTGCCGAGGCCGAAACGCTGCCGAAGGTCCCGGTCTCGTCGGCCGACCTTTCTTCGGTCTACCGGTTTGCCGATGGCACGCTGAGTCCGCTGACCGGTCCGATGAACTCGGAAGAATACAACCGGGTACTCGACGAGGCCGTGATCGAACGCGGCGGCAGGAAGTATGCGTGGACGATTCCGATCGCCTTCCCCGTGACCGCCGAACAGGCGGCTGCGTTGCGGCCCGGTCAACGGGTCGCGCTGACGGCGCCCTCCGGTGAAGTGGTGGCCACGCTGGACGTCTCGGACGTTTTCCCCTGGGACAAGGAGCGGTACCTGCGCAGCGTTTACCGCACGGATCGTCGGGACCATCCCGGCGGGGACATGATCTTCGTCCACGATGCAGACAAAACGCACCTGATCGGCGGCGAGATTCGCGCCTTGCCGCAGCCGAAAAACCCGCACTTCGGCCAGTACGTGCTTTCTCCTCGCGAGGTTCGGGCGCTGCTGCGTGAGAAGGGTTGGGACGCCGCGGTCGCCTTCCAGACCCGAAATCCGCTGCATCGAGCTCACGAATATGCGCTCGTTTACGCTCTCGAAAAGCTGCTGAAGGAAGGCTTCAACGCCGGTGCCGTACTCAACCCGCTGGTCGGCGAAACGAAATCCGACGACGTCAGCGCCGAAATCCGCATGAAGACCTACGAACGGCTGATCACCGATCGGGCGCTGGGCGAGGGCGACAGCGATCCGGAATTGTGGCAACGGCTGGGCGAGTCCGTGCCCGATCGCGTCGTGCTGCTCGGCCTGGACATCAAGATGTTCTACGCGGGACCCGCCGAGGCGGTCATGCACGCGATCTACCGCCAGAACATGGGATTCACGCACATCGTCATCGGCCGCAAGCACGCCGACGCGCCCTATCACGACGGGACAGCCATCTGGGGCGATTTCGACGCCCAGCACATCTTCGAACAGCTCGACGGCGAACTGTTGATCCGGCCGGTCAACGTCGGTTTCGCCGCGTACTACGAATCGATCGGACGCGTCGACCTGATGGAGAACCACCCGGATGAGAAGCCGGTGTTCATCTCCGGCAAACAGGTGCGGGCCACGCTGCGGGCCGGACAAATGGTCGACCCGCGGATCATGCGCGAGTCGACCTCACGCATCCTGGCCGAGGCGATGAGACAGAGCTGATCGGCCGGCTCGACGCCGCCGAGACGTGACGGCGCCGCTTCCCGATCGCGGACCGCCCTCCTCGGGCGTTGTGCGGCCGTGCGGTGGTCGACCCAAATCGGCGGCGCATTCCAAGGAAGGCCAACCATGAGCCGAACGCAATGGAAGGCGCGGCATGGCGCGTGGGCCATTGCCGGCGGCCTGGGGGCCGTTTTGGCGGCCCTGTTTGGCTGGAAGCTGGGCTGGTTACCGCTGAATGCCGGCCGTGCGGTCGAGACGCCTCGCACCGGGGTCACGTCGATGGACGCGGCCACTCTGCGGAACGACGCCCCGCAACCGAAACCCATCGCCGCCTTGGCCTCGGCGAACGCACGGCCGATCGTTTCCGATGCACTGGACACCGCGATGGCCGAAGATCTGCGGCGCGCCTTGGCCCGACGCCGTGCCACCGACCCGGTGGTTCGCGCTGCCGCGGGAAGCGGAGCCGGCGATGTGCCCGTGGGCCTTGTGGCACGCCCCGCCCGGACGCGGGACGCTGCCGTCCGCCGTGTCGCCGGGTTCGACACGCCGGACAGGGCCGCGACCGCGCGCAAAACACGGCCAGATGCCGGCGACGGCTCGCAGCATGTTACACCGGCTGCGGGCTCGCCGGTCCCTCGCGAGCATCCCGCGAGCGTTTCGGCTGAGGTCCCTCCAAGCGGTCGGGGCAACCGCCCGACGACGCCGGAACCGGAAACCCGGGCGAACTCGTTCCCCGCCGGCACTTCACCCGGCGAGCGCCCCGCGGACGGGTCGAATCCGCCCGACACCGGCATCTCGCCCCGATCGATTCCCGACGGCAGTTCCCGTGATCCGCAGCCCCTCGACCGGAAACAGGCCTCCACGGCGACACTGGCCGAGATCGACCGGTGGATCGCCCGAGGTGACGACCTCGCCGCACTGCGGGCGCTTTCAAAGATCTACTGGCAGCAGCCGCAACGACGTCCCGAGATCCAAACGCGGTTGGACACGGTCGCCGGGCGCGTCTTCTTCGCTCCGCAACCGCACTATCTGCCTCCGTACGTCGTCCAGCCGGGGGACGTGCTCGAGCGGATTGCCCGGAAGTATTCGGTCTCCTGGCAATACCTGGCGCGGTTGAACCGCGTGGACCCGCGGCGGATTCGTTCCGGTCAGAAACTGAAGGTGATCCGCGGGCCATTCGCCGCGTTCGTCGACCTGAGCGAGTTCGAACTCACGGTGCACCTGAAGGGTTACTACGTGAAGCGCTATCCGGTGGGGATTGGTCGCGACGGCTCCTCGCCGATCGGTCGCTTCGTCGTCCGGCAAAAGGTCGAAAACCCGCAGTACACGACTCCGGAGGGTCAGGTGATCGCCGCGGACGATCCGGCCAACCCGGTGGGCGAGTACTGGATCGACATCGGCGACGGCTACGGGATTCACGGGACGATCGACCCGGAATCCATCGGCCGCGCCGCCTCGCGCGGCTGCATCCGCCTGAGGAACGACGACATCGCCGAAGTATTCTCGTTGCTGGTGGTCGGCTCGGAAGTGGTGATTCGCCGCTGACGGCGAGCCGGCCTTTCCGTCCGCGTTCGGGGGTTGGTCCGGGGGCTTTGGCGGATGCCGAGGACGGTCGGCGCAAGTTCCCTCCTTCCGAATACCGGCCCGGCTGCACCGTTTTTACGCCGCCTCCATCGGATTTCGCCCGCTTCGAGGGGCCGCCGTTCAGCGTCGAACCGATCATTCGCCGCCGAGTGCTTCTGCCGGCAG
>RFHO01000098.1 GCA_003696385.1 Planctomycetota bacterium
AATTCCTCCAACCGCCGGCGAAGACGTGACTCGAACTCCGGGATCTGTTCAAGCGACAGCTCGTCCAATACGCCCTGCGTGACCGCCAGAAGCAGCGCAATCTGCAACTCGACCGGTCGCGGCTCGAATTGACTCTGCTGAAACACCTGACGGATCCGCCGCCCCCGTTCCAGCACCTGTCGAGTCTTTTCGTCCAGCCGGCTGCTGAAACGCGCGAATGCTTCCAGCTCTTCGAACTGCGCATAGGACAGCCGAAGCGGCCCGGTGACCGCACGATACGCAGGCAACTGCGCGCTCCCACCCACGCGCGAGACGGACCGCCCCACGTCCACGGCCGGCAGAATGCCCTTTTGGAACAGGTCGGGCGATAGGTAGATCTGGCCGTCGGTGATGGAGATCAGATTCGTGGGGATGTAGGCGGCGACGTTCTGGGCTTCGGTTTCGGCGATCGGCAATGCGGTGAGCGAGCCGCCGCCGAGTCTGTCGGCAAGCTGCGTCGACCGTTCCAACAATCGCGAATGGAGGTAGAACACGTCCCCCGGATAGGCTTCACGTCCCGGCGGCCGGCGGAGTAGCAGCGACAGTTCGCGGTACGCCCGAGCGTGCGTGGTGAGATCGTCGTACACGATCAGCACGTCGCGGCCCTGGTGCATGAACCACTCGGCCACCGAGGTCGCGGCATAGGGCGCGACGAACTGCAGCCCCGGCGGCATGTCGTCGGCACCGACCACGACCGCGGTATAGTCCATCGCTCCCCGCCGACGGAGCGCATCGATCACCTTGGCCACGGCGGTATTGCGTTGCCCGATCGCGCAGTACACGCACACCACACCGGTGTCCCGCTGATTGACGATCGCATCCAGGGCAATCGCCGTCTTGCCAATCTGTCGGTCGCCCAGAATCAACTCGCGCTGGCCGCGTCCGACGGGGATCAGTGCATCGACCACCTTCACCCCGGTTTGCAATGGCCGCGACACGGCCGCCCGATCGAGGATCGCGGGCGCGTCGCGTTCCACCGGGAAGCGCTCGGCGGCCGCGGGCGGTGGTCCTCCGTCCAGAGGCCGGCCCAGGGGGTCGATCACGCGCCCAAGCACGGCCGTGCCCACGGGAACGTCCAGCACGCGGCCCGTGCGGTGCACTTCGTCCCCCGCCTGCAGATCCTGCGCCCGGTCCAGCAGGATCACCCCCACTTCCGTTTCCGAGACGTCGAAGGCCTGACCGTAGCGGTTTCCCCGAAACCGCAACAATTCCTCGGCCTGCACGCGACTCAAGCCGCGCACGCGCGCCACCCCGCGGCCGATCGAAACCACCCGGCCGACTTCCAGCGGCCGCAACGCCGCGTGAAACCCGTCGGCGGCTGCGCGGACCGGATCACTCACCGCACGCAACAGCTCATCCACCGCCACGGGCGCTCCGTCGGTCGACGTTGCGTCCATCGGCTCTCGACCTCCCACCAAGCCCGAGATCTGCAACGGCGGGCCCTGGCGGACGCGCACGTTCGGATGTGGCCCGTCACGCCGGCCCGGTTCGCCGTTCCCACGCTCCCACACTGCCGCCGTTCGGCCCGGCCGCAGCCGAAGACCGCGTGCGGTCACGCGTCGCTGCGAACCGTCTGGCCGGCTTCGGCATCAGGCGTGTCGGTCTCGCGCGCGGGCGCACCGGTGTCGGCAGCCACGTTTTCCAGCGCCGCAGCGATCCGCTCCCGGACGTCCTGCAAGGCATCGCCGACCGCCCAGCTCAGCTTGTATCCGTTGGCGTGCAGCTCCAGTCCACACACCAGCTCCGGATCAGTGACGAACTCCACGGCGGTCCGTTCCCCCGTGATCTCGGCCAACCGCCGCGTCCACTCGTCGCGCTGCGCCGGATCCACGGCGAACGCAGTGCGCACGACAACCGGCCGGTCTCGCTGTCGCAGCAGGTTCTGCAGCCGCGAGCGCTCCGCTTCCGGCCGCGTCCGCCAATGTTCCAACAGTTTCTGCAGCATGCGGTCCTGCAACGACACGTCCGCCAGCTCGCGCAGGATCGATTCGGCCGTTCGCAATGCCGTCTCGGCGACGACCTCGCGCAACTGTCGCACGAGCGTCTCGCGCTCCCGCCGCAACGACTCCAGCCACCGCGCGCGCTGCTGCTCCACGTCCGCTCGAACTTCGGCCACCAGGCGGTCCCGCAGCCGCGCCGCCTCCTGTCGCGCTTCCTGCAGCAATTGAGCCTTCTGTGCGTCCCACTTTGCACGATCCGCCTCGAGGGCCGCCCGCTCGCGTTCCGCCTCGTCACGAAGCCGCCGGGCCGCTTCCAACCGCTCTTCGATCGAACGCTCGCGCCGTTCCATCGCGGCCAGAATCGGCCCGTACAGGAACCGCTTCAGCAACCACACCAGAATCAGGAAGTTGACGATCTGCGCCGTGAATGTGAACCAGTCGATCTGCATGAGGCCGAGCCTTGCGGAAAACACGCGTCGTTTGTCTGTCACGGACCGATCCGTCACTTCGCCGGCGTCACGATGCAGCCGTCCGCGACAGTAGCACGGCGAACGATATCGGAGCACCCGTCGCGACCAGCGGTCGCCGAAGCCACGTGCATCGGAGCGCCGCCGGCGGTGCCAAGGCACGCCGCTGCCGACCACCTCCGCACGCTATGCGGGGATTCCCGCCGCGGACTGCGACATCATTGGCCGGCGGCCTGCGTCACGTGGCGCCAGAACGGATTGGCGAAAATCAGGATCATTGACACGACCAGACAGTAAATCGCGGTGGATTCGACCATCGCCATGCCGACGAACAACGTGCGGGTGATCGTGTTCGCTTCGTCGGGCTGTTGTGCGATCGCGTCCAGTGCCTGGGCCAGCGCGCGCCCTTCTCCCAACGCCGGCCCGATCGCCCCCAATCCGATGGTCAGTCCCGCGGAAACGATCGAGGCAACGGCTATCCAACCGGTGGCGTCCATTCGGTCACTCCTGTCGTTCCGTGTCCGTCGGCGTCTGCCGAGGGTGATCAGTTGCAGAACGCGTCTGTACCGTGCCCTCCCCCGCCGCCGCGGCCGAGGCCGCGGTCCGAGGCTGTGGCCCGGCAGTCTCCTCGTGCGCCTGCATTCCCGATGCGATGTAAACCATCGCCAGAACCGCGAAGATGTACGCTTGGATCAGACCGGTGAGCATCCCGAATGCGTGCATGATCACCGGGACGAAGAACGGGGCGACGATCAGCAACACCAGACCGATCACCGTTCCGCTGAGCATATTGCCATAAAGACGCACGGCCAGTGCCAGCGTGCGGGTGAACTCGCCGATGATGTTGAACGGAAGCATCAACGGCGTCGGCTGCAGGTACTGCGCGAAATATGCCCGCCATCCCTGACTGCGGATCCCATAGATCGGCACCGCCAGGAACACGCACGCCGCCAGCGCCGCCGTGGTGGACAGTGAGCTGGTCGGCGGCTGGAAACCCGGAACGACGGCCAGCAGATTCGAGGTGGCGATGAACAGGAACAGCGTCCCGATGAACGGCAGGAACGACGCCGCATCCCGGTTGGTGATCTCTTCGATCTGCTGGCGCACGCCGCCCACGATCACTTCCAGAAGATTCTGCAGACGGCTCATCCGCGGCCCCGTGCTCAGATCGCGCGTCACGTATGCCGAAAGTCCCGTCAACAACCCCATCACCACCCAACTGTACAGCAGCGTGGCGTTGACGTGATTCAACGGAAACGGTGCTTCCGGCCACAAGGGGACATCCGGATTCAGATTCATCCTGCGAACCTCTCGTGCGAGGCGCGATCGGCCGGTGCGCGCCGCCGACCGGCCTTCACCGGTTCGACGCCCCGCCCACCACCGGCAGTGCCGTCACCGTCGACCGGCATTGTCGCTGCGGGCCGGGGCGCGGCCCACACGACGCACCGCGAACACACGGGCCAGCATCAGCCCCGGCAATACGCCGATCAACGCCACCGGGGCGCAAACGGCCAACAACAACAGCAGCAGGGCCAGCCCGGCCAGCCGCAGGACCGCGCCCATCCACCACTCCCGCAGCGTGCGCCGCATGGTCAGCCGCTGCGTCGCCTGCCACAACGCCGCGAAGTACAGCGTTCCCAGCACGATCCCGACTGGAACGCCGATCGCCACGATCTGTACGAAGTCATTCATCTTCGATCCGGCCCTCGCGGCGGACCCAGTTCATCGCCAGCACGCAGCCGAGGCACAGCCCGACAGCGAGCATCATCAGGCACCACGACCATCGTGCCGGATAGGCACGGTCCAGCCAGCAGCCCAAGGCCACGCCGGCCACGGTCGGAATCATCACCGACCAGCCGACCATGCCGAACATTCCGAAACCGAACCACACGGACCGAACCTTCTCCCGCTCGGCCCGCAGCCGGCGTTGTTCGCGCTTGCGGATCGTTTCCACCAAACGAACGTCACCGTCCCGCTGCGCTCCGGGCGACGGTCGTTCGGAAACGTCCTGAGGCACGTTCGGTTCAGACACGGTCCCGTCCCTGTAGCCGGACGAACCGGCGAACGAAATGCACTTCCAGATCGGCCACGGCGGTCCGTGCGATCCGCTCGCGTTCGTCCACGTGTTCCAGCCATTCGGCCAGTTGGCGGTGAAGTTGTCCCAGCGTACCGCCGACGACCGCTCTTCGCGCCGTTATGGTGACGTCCCGCCCGTTTTTCACGAGCAACCCATCGCCGACGGCCGCGAATCGCCTTCGCCCTTCGACCTCGCCCGCCTCCGCATTCCCTGCCGGTTCGAACGACACGATACCCGGTCGCAGTGCCGTGACACCGTCGGCATGCCTGGGCAGCAGACAGAACGCCCCACGCACGGACTCGGCCGTCACCCGACGGACCGGCCCATCGAACAGCACGTTCGTCGGCAACACGATCCGCAACCGTATCGCTTCCATCGCCGCGTTTCTCTCCGTCGTCGGATCGGCACGTTGCGCCGCCGCGGCAAAACTGCCGGTTGTCTTTTCTCTGCGGCCACCCTCGGCCGCCCCGATCCGCCCGCGCCGCGGGACCGTCCGCAACGACGGCGGACCGACGCCGCCTCCAGTGGCCGGTCACGTGCGGGCGGACGACATCGCAGCGGGCTGGTTCGACTCTTCGTCCCGCACCGCTTCGTCAATGCTGCCGATCATGTACAGATCGCGTTCCGGCCGATCGTGGAATTCGTCCGCCAGAATCCGCTCGCATCCTTCCAATGTCTGCTCCAGTGTCACGTACCGACCGGGCAGCCCCGTGAACCGCTCGGTCGAGAAGAACGGCTGCGTCAGAAACCGTTCCAGCCGCCGGGCCCGGTTGACCGTCCGCCGATCCTCACGGGACAGCTCTTCCAGGCCCAGCATCGCGATGATGTCCTTCAGCTCCTCGTACTGAGCCAGCGTCCGTCGAACGTCCTGAGCGACGCGATAGTGCCGCGGGCCCACGATGGCCGGCAGAAGCATCTTGGACCCGGTCTGCAACGGATCGATGGCCGGATACAGTCCTTCGGCGGCCCGCTTGCGAGACAGCACGATCGAGGCGGAAAGATGTGCGAAGGTGTGCACCGCCGCCGGGTCGGTGAAGTCGTCGGCGGGAACGTACACTGCCTGCACCGACGTGATGGCGCCGGACGTCGTCGAGCAGATCCGTTCCTGAAGTTCGGCCAGGTCCGACGCCAGCGTCGGCTGATATCCCACCCGCGAGGGCAGCTCGCCCAGCAACCCGGACACTTCCGTACCGGCTTGCACGAAGCGGAAGATGTTGTCGATCAGCATCAGTACGTCACGCCGCTGGTCGTCGCGGAAGTATTCCGCCACCGTCAGCGCCGTGTGTCCCACCCGGTAGCGGGCACCAGGCGTTTCGTTCATCTGGCCGAAGACCAGAACGGTGTTCTTCAGCACCCCGCTGTGCTGCATTTCCCGGTACAGCTCTTCGGCCTCCCGGCAGCGTTCGCCGATCCCACAGAACAGGCTCACGCCCTGGTGCTTGGCCACCACGTTGTGGATCAGTTCGGTGATCAGCACGGTCTTGCCGACGCCCGCACCGCCGAACAGTCCGGCCTTGCCACCGCGTTCCAGCGGTGCCAGCAGGTCGATCGCCTTGATGCCCGTTTCGAAGACTTCCGCCTCGGCGGAGCGAACGGCGATCGGAGGCGCCGTGCGATGAATGCTTCGCCGCGGCAACGCCTCCAGCGCAGGCCCGTCGTCGATCGGCGTCCCGAAGACGTTCAACATCCGCCCCAGAAGCTCGTTGCCGACCGGGATTTCGATCGGACGTCCCGTGCGGAGGACTTCGGCCCCGCACGGCAGGCCACGCGTGGACTGGAAGGCGACGCAGCGGGCCACGCGCGAGTTCACGTGCGCCACCACTTCCATGGTCACCGACGGATCACCGGCCGTACGCAGCGCTTCGTTGATCGCCGGCAACGGCGGGGTCGCCTCCACGTCCACCACCACTCCACGGATCGCCCGCACGCGACCGACGGCCCGCGGCTGCTCTGCTTCGGCTCGAAACATCGGAAACACAACCATCCTTCGGACGACCGGGGCACTGACGCGAATCCATCACCACGTTCACTGTGTCGTCAGGTAAAACGTCTCGCGAGCGAGCAGGTCGAGGAACCGCCGCGCGTGCATGTACTCGTTGGCGGGCAGATCACGGATCATCGCCAGAAGCTCCGAGCGCATCTGATCCACATACTTGCGGACCTGCCGGCTGAAGTCCGGCGTGGGCCCGGCGTAAGCCCGCAGGGCGAACAGCTCTTCCAGCTTCTTGCGCGGTTTGGCGAAGCGGGGATCGGTCAGAATCACCGGCCAGTTGATGTGCCCGGTGACCGGATCGAGCTGTGAGGGTGTCAGCCGCTCCGGCTCGCGCTGACGGATCATGGCCAGATAACGGTCGCGAGCGGCGCGTTTCTCCGCCCAGTAGTCCTTGCGCCGCTGCTCTCCCATCCGTCGCCAATCCAGATAGAAACGGGCCCACTTGACGCGGTTGTCGATGTAGCGCGAGCGAGCTTCTTCAATGTTGATCAGTGCCTCGGACTGTGCTCGCAGCAGATTGGCGCGCGCATCGATGATCGCGGCCATTCCACGATAGATGTCGCCGACGCCGCCATACGCTCCGCCCCACCAACTGCCGCCGTAGACCACTGTTCGCCCACCAGTGGGTTGGTACCACCGCCGATAGCCGCTGCTGCGACGGCTCGGTGTCGGTGTGCGACTGCTCACCCGTGCCCGATCGGTTCGGCCGCGCTGCGGCGCACCGGCCTGCGGCGCGTCTTTCCCGTCCGCACCCGGGTCGTTCCGGGCGTCGGCGGGATTCTGCTTTTCGGCAGCGGCCCGTCCGGCTTCGGCCGCGTCACCGCCGTCGCCGCCCGCATCGTCTCGCTTGACGCCGCGCCGCACCTCGTCGGCCGTCGCCCCGGCGCTAGCCGCTGCATCGACCGCGGAAACGGCGGAAATGGATGCGAAGTCCGCGGACTCGTCGGCGACCGCCACTTGCGCCGTTCCCATCGTGCACAACAGCAGCGGCAGCGTGGCCAATAGCCGGCCGAAACGAAACGTACCGCCGCGGTGTGGAGATCCGAATCGACGGCATGACAACCGGGGTGTCGGCTTGTTCATCGCTACACCTCACAGTAGAACGGACGTTGAGCCCGCGTGATCGACGCATCGTCGCCGG